>JAYUIP010001047.1:0-1001 GCA_043765945.1 Arcicella sp. | reverse complement strand
GACTGATTTTCAAAAGATTGTGGCAGATGCTACTGGTAAGACCGTAGAAATTGTTGAAAAAATTGACACGACTTTAATCGGCGGATACGTCCTTCAAGTAAATGACCGTCAGATTGATACTTCGGTAAAAACAAAATTGAATGAATTGAAAGTTAAGTTTATGAACTAATCTTTTTGTTCTAAAAATATTAGACCCCACAAGAGTTTTCTTTTGTGGGGTTTTTGGTTTATTTGTATGGAATTTTGCTACTTTTACACACAAAACAAATAAGTATGACAATCAAAGCAACACAGACAGACTACATTATTACTTTGCCCAGAAAGGCATTTAGTGATAATGATGTAAATTCTATATTGAAAGATTTGCGATTAAAGGAAGTAATTAGTAAACTCGGAGGTTCAGAGGAAGAAGCCAATGAATTAGCCGAAGATATTATGCAGTCTTGGTGGTTGAACAAAGAGAAAAACGATTAGTATGTCAAAAGAAAAACTAATTGTTGATGCCAATATTTTGATGAGTACCTTGATAACTCAACAAGGCAAAGTTGCTCATACATTCCTCAAACTTGCTAAACAATATCATTTAGTTAGTTGTCAATTTCTATACATTGAACTCTTTAAACATAAAGATAGAATATTAAAAGCCAGTAAGTTAGAAGAAAATGAGTTCTTAGATTATTTACTTTCAGTACTAAATAATATAGAATTTATTAGTGAGATTTTAATTCCAGAGGATATAGTAAAACAAGCCCAAGAACTTGTTTCGGGTATAGATGAAAGAGACGTAAATTATGTTGCTCTTTCTATTCATCTTAATGTACCAATTTGGACAGGCGACCGTAAATTATCTTTGGGATTAAAAAATAAAGGATTTACTAATCTCGTTCAAACGAGTGATTTTGATGAATATTCTTGACGAACTTAATCAAATATCTATTCTGCAAGTAGCGGAAGATTTGGGCTTAGAAGTTCAACGTCACCGCATGAAATGTCCTTTCCAC
>JAYUIP010001046.1:0-1004 GCA_043765945.1 Arcicella sp. | reverse complement strand
TGTGTTCCTGTCCCGCAACTATTTGAAGTGGAGATTAAAGTATAAGTGGTATTTGTCGTTGGACTTACTGGAAAAGTGAAAGGCGTTGTAGTGGCAGTCCCAAAAAATGTGCTACTACCATTTGAGTAACTAAATTGAGTTGGAAGCCTTCCATCTACTGTCATACTAAGATTTGTTGAATTACCCCTCTCAATAGTTGCTGTGCCTGATAATACGACAATTGGCGTACAATCTACGGTGATAACTGCACTTCCAGAGGCTGTACCCGCTCCACAAGTCGTGCTTGAAATAGATTGAAGCGTATATGTTTTGGTGCTTGCAGGAGTTACTGAAATTACCTTAGATGCAGTGGCTGATGTACCCGTAAAAGTGGTTGTTCCATCAGAATACGTATAGCTATAGGGTGCTATTCCAGTAAAATTTATCGTTAAATTAGCACTCTGACCTTCTCTGATAGTTCTACTACCAGTGATTACGCCCGTTGCTCTTTGCGTAGGACTACATACATATACGGTTGCACTTCCCGTGATAACAGGTGCAGGGCATATTCCAGTAACGATGTTTGTGGCAGACGTAATGGTATAGGTTTCTGTTGAAGAAGCCACAATTGGAACAATAACTGTCGAAGAAGTTGCCGTTCCAGAAATTCCATTGGATAATGTATATTCCCACGGGGCTGCTCCTGTGAAGTTTAAAGTTAAATTAGCAATTTCACCCGCTGATACCGTTTGAGTTCCACTAATATTAGCAGTTAAACATTGCGTTGAAGTCTCACTTTCGTCCGAGGCATTCGCTAAGGTATAATACTCAAAAGTAGAGGTTGTTCCAGCGGCAATAACGCCCAAATTAAAACTAATAGCTATGGCATAATCTCCATTTAAAGTCCCTGAAAGTACTGCTCCACCTGTTCCATTGTAATATTGAGTTGGATTGAGGTTCCAAGTAGATGTAGCCGCAACTCTTGCTCTTGAATCATTTGAACTATATCCTAAATAAGTTCCATT
>JAYUIP010001045.1:0-1003 GCA_043765945.1 Arcicella sp. | reverse complement strand
AGTTCACGAATACGTCGGGCGATTAATTGTGTAACCTGTGAACCAAAATCAAGAATGATTATTTTTTCGGACATTATTTTATATTAAAACTTCAATTGTCTGCGGTGGTCGTCTGTGAAGATACAGACAACGGCGAAATAACAGCGACAAAAATTAAGGTGCAAATTTCGGAAAAATTTATGGTTTTTGAGTAGATGATTAGGAGTATTATCAAAATTAAATTTCTATTTGTGGATATATTTAAGCGTAGATGCTTGAAATGGCACAAATTAGGACTTCTAAATCTATGAAATTCTGAAAATTGCATTATTCCAAGTTCTTTAATCCATCATTATACATTGAAACTGATACCGTTTTGATTTTTCAAAGAAACTGCATTTAACATTTGGTTAATACAAAATTAATCGGTAAGTTTAATTAAGAAAACGCCCAAACCTTAGAAAATTCTGTTCCGATCAAATAGAGTTTTTCTATAAAATTCGGAGAGTTCTTTGACATTCGTTTAATATTCCTTGTTTTATGTTTCCTGTTTATAGGCTTTTGTGCTTTTGAAAATTTGAGAAAATGATTGTCTGTGAACATTCAAACAAGAAATAAGAAATCGTAAAAGAAACGAAGAACTGCTCCAAAGGGCAATTTTCTGTTATTTATCTATCAACTTTTAAACAAAGAGTGCGTATGAAATTACAAGTGCATTCAATACACTTCGACGCTGATATGAAGCTGTTGGAGTTTATCCAATCAAAATTAAACAAGTTGGATATGTTTTATGACCGAATAACGGGTGGAGAGGTTTTCCTTAGATTTGACCAAGGAGATACCAAAAAGAAGGTCAGAACTAAGATGTTGGAAATCAAAATCAGTTTACCAGGAGCAACATTGTTTGTAAAAGAACAGGCTGCCTCATTTGAAGAAGCAATGGATATTGCCATTGAAGCTTTAAAGATTCAACTTAAAAAATTTAAAGATAAAATTCAAGAAAAACTCAATCCCACTCGTGAAG
>JAYUIP010001044.1:0-1196 GCA_043765945.1 Arcicella sp. | reverse complement strand
TCAAACTAATGGCTCTGTCTTGCTCAGGATGTCCGAATCGTCCATTGCCTATACCCGTACAAAACGTTGTCATGGTGGGTGCTGGTTCATCCCATTTCATACGTCCATATACGCTACCATAACTTTTTCCTGACGCTTTTTTATGACAATCCAAGATTAGATTTTCGTCCCAATCTTTCCAAGTGCCTCCTTGTTTTGACTGTTTAATTCGTGAGATATTCGTATCAGAAAGTTTCGCAGCTCGATGGATTGGGTCTTTTGTTGATATTTCACCACTTTCCAACGGCTCTAAATGACCAATCACATCTTTTACTTTCACATAATTCTTGGGAGAAGTATGGGTTTCTGGAATAATATTGATTTGCCCCAAACGAGAAGCCAAAAGCACTAATCTTTTACGTTTTTGAGGAATACCATATTGAGGACAATCTATTATTTTGTAGTCAATAAAATAATCATTATCACTAAGTATTTTCAAAAAACCAGCAAAAACATCAGCCTTATCAAATTTTGCTAAACCTGGCACATTTTCCATGGAAACAATTTCAGGCTTGGTGTCTTCAATGAGTCGTGCAAATTCATAAAGTAAACCCCATTTACTTTTGCGTGAATCTTCTTCTGAATGGTCGGGAGATTTAAAGGAATAAGTAGAAAAAGGCTGGCAGGGTGCACAGCCGACCAAAATACGGATTTTAGTTTTGCCAAAAAGTTGATTTATCTCTTTACTTTTTACTTCTCTAATGTCTTTTGCAATGAATAAAGCATCATTATTCGCTTCAAAAGGAAACCTACAAGATGCCTCACAATCTATACCCGCAATCACATCAAATCCTTCTTTCACAAAACCATGCGAAAGTCCTCCAATACCACAAAAGAGGTCAATAACTTTGATGTCAGATTTTTTCATATAACCAAGTAAATTACGCAAAATAAAAGGTTTATCCAACCATAAACAATAAGTTCGTGAAATTTTTGATTTTCAACCATTCAATCGAAATAACTAATGTTCTTTATCAAATAAACGAATTCCTAACAATATCCTATTAATTTCTTCTTCCTAAACTATTAATTATCAAACCTTTCCATTAATTTTGCAGTCCCAAAATCGAAGCAAATGGTACTTTCGAGATTGGTTCATCATTAATGTACCAAACCAATGAATCAAAAAATCAGAATTAAATTGAAGTCATTTGACC
>JAYUIP010001043.1:0-1197 GCA_043765945.1 Arcicella sp. | reverse complement strand
ACACTGTTTAATTAGTTATTTTATATTTTATATTCTCTTGATTAACTTTTGAATAGTGCTTATTGAGTTTGTTTCTGGCAACTTCGTGAGAGAATTGCCAGTTAATTAGGATTTTATTATCCATTCGTTCTTTGAAATATTGCATCACCTCTTTTGTGAGTTGATTGATTGCTGGTATTCTTCTGTTGAGGCACTGTCTTGATAATGCTGAAAACTCTAACTCAATCATATTAAGCCAACTGGCTGATTTAGGGGTATAGACAAATTCAAATCGTTGTGTTAAGTTTTCGGCTGTCTGAGCATCGAATATTTCATAAAAAGAGTTAGGGGTATGGGTATTAAGATTGTCTAAAACAAGAATAATCTTTTCTGCATTGGGGTAATTATTAGCCAAATTTTGCATAAAAATAGCGAACTGTTTTTTGGTTCTGTGCCTACGCACATGAGCTAATCTTTGCCCAGTTTTAGGTTCAATTGCGGCTAAAACACTACATGAACCGTGCTTGCTATAAGCATAATTTTCTTTCGCAGGACTACCACTTTTCATGTCAATCCCTTCAACGGTATCGCCTATTAAAAAGCACGGACGTTCATCATAACAAACAACAGGACGAAGCGGATTATATGGCAAAAGATATAACCTGAGAATAATTTCCATTCGACATAAAAATTCAGAGGTTAACTTTCCGATACACCATTGTCTTTTTCTGTTGGGTTGTAGTTCATTTTTTTTAATATCAAGCCCACGGTCGAATAAGAAATATCTTCTACTAATTCCAAACTAACGATACGGTCGGCAAGTAATCGCAAAGACCACTGAGAGTATCCCTCGGGAGCATCGCTACAAGCCAATGCAGTTACTTTGGCTCGGTCTTCACCATCAAATTTTATAGGACGACCACTCCGAGGACGCTCGTCTAAAAAACTTAGTTGTTCCGATTTATAGGAATTTGCCCAAGCTGATACGGTTACGTAATTTACCGATAATAGCTTACTAATTTCCCCATAACTTCTGCCTTCATTTAGGTATAGTAAACCCTTAATTCGAGTTTGTTTGCGAACTTTCATTGACCCCTTGGTCAAGGAAAGTTCTAATGCTAATCGGTCTGACTCAAGTAGAGTGATGTGTTGTTTATTCATTTGTTCCTGATTTTTGGAACAAAGATATTTATATTATATAACTTTTAAAACATTGTA
>JAYUIP010001042.1:0-1198 GCA_043765945.1 Arcicella sp. | reverse complement strand
CCCTCCCCAATCTTACTTTTCAATTCAATTCTACCTTTGTGTCCTTCCACCATTTCTTTGACGTAATATAAACCCAAACCAAAACCTTTTACGTCATGTACATCTCCCGTGTGTACACGAAAAAATTTATTGAAAACTTGCTTTTGGTCACGGTCGGTAATACCAATTCCGTTGTCTTTTATGCTGACTGTCAAGTCATTACCAACATTTTCTGTCGTGATAGATATAATCGGTGAACGCTCTGAATATTTCATTCCATTGTCAATCAAGTTATGAATTACGTTCGTAAAATGTAATCTGTCGGCTCTAATTACAGTATTTTTTGCGTTGAGATTTACGATTAATTCACCACTTTTTTCCTTGAATAGAGGTTCGCAACTGATGGACAAATCCTCAATTAATTCATGAACTTCAACTTCTTCAAAATTCAATTTATCAATTTTTTGGGCGATGTTGGCGGTTTGTAAAACGGTATCAACATTCTTTTTCAAGCGAGCGGCTTCCTTTCTGATAATGGCGGCATAACTCAATAATCGTTCGGGTGTGTTGATGATTTCGGGCTTCATCAAGACCTCACTCGAAATGGAAATCGTTGAAATGGGCGTTTTAAATTCATGGGTCATATTGTTGATAAAGTCGTTCTGAATCTCTGAGAGGCGTTTTTGCTTGAAAATTAACATCAAAGAATAAACAAAAAATGCCATTACTACCAAAAGAATTGCCGACGAAACAAACCAGTTATTCAAATCCCCCAAGAGAAAAAGCCTTTTGTCGGGAAAATGTACCCCGAAGTAATAATTATGAATATTCAAATCAGGAAAACGATAATTTGCGGTTGAATCTGTACGATCACAATTTTCGGAAAAACAAACGAACGAAGCATACTGAATTTTATCTTTTAAACAATCATAAATACCATATTCAAAATTGAGTCGAATATCAGATTGGGCAAATTCTTGTTTTAAGAATTCTTCCAAAATCAAGTGATTGATGGTGTCGTTAACTTGAACGGTGTAATAATTCGACCTGATTCTTTCCACAGGCGTTAGCAATTGACTGTTTGGATTTTTGTTAAATTCTAATAATCTTTTACTAACCGTTCTCAACGCAGATGTCGCTCGTTGGTCAAAATCACGGTCTTCGAGGTTGTATGCCTGCCTGAACCAGTAGTATTGCACAACAATTACGCTTCCCAATA
>JAYUIP010001041.1:0-3717 GCA_043765945.1 Arcicella sp. | reverse complement strand
GAATTATTCACACGTTTGCCTCATGCGGGGGAAGAAATTGAGCATGAAAAGTTTAAATTTAGAATATCTTCGGTTGATACTCGAAGGATTAAAAAAGTAAAAGTGACTCTGATTGTTGAAATTGATGATGTGAGTCGGGAGTTGTCTTAATTTAAGAAACAAGAAAATGCAAACAATGAATTACGA
The DNA here is from genome assembly GCA_043765945.1 of Arcicella sp. Lineage (GTDB taxonomy): Bacteria > Bacteroidota > Bacteroidia > Cytophagales > Spirosomataceae > Arcicella. Next base: position 3,531 of record JAYUIP010001041.1, on the reverse strand, counting down.
TATAAATCAAAGAATTACAGGAGCTATTCAGCAATTACGCAAAAAAAAGCACCAAGAGGGTTTTCCTTTTATGATTATTGATAATGACGTATTGCCTGATAATCAAGCATTTATGGAATATTCAGATGGGCATATTGAATTAGTTGAATTTACTAAAAATTTTGATAATTATACCTCATTAAAAAAACTTTCAAGTAAAGAAACAATTGGTTTGAGAGAAAAATATAACCTTGTAGATGCCTAATTTATTCGTTATCACAGGAGCAAATGGAGCGGGAAAATCTGCCCTGTCTCAGTTTCTTTTACCAAATGAATTGTCTCATCTAAACGTCTTTGATGGAGACTTATTTTTCGTTAAAAGTCTTTACGAAATTTTCCCTTCACAGACAAAATCTCCAAAATATGCCAGAGATATGGCTTTTCAAGCTACGGTTGATGAGTTTGAAAAATTAGTGAATCTTGCCATCGAATCTAATTCATCTTTTGCATACGAAGGACATTTTAGTAGTGAATCACCTTGGGAAATTATTCGAAAATTTAAAGAAAACGGTTATCACATAACGATGATTTTTTTGATGGTTGAGGAATTAGCAATTTCTTTAAGGAGGGTTACTGAACGAGTAAAAACAGGCGGGCATTACGTTACTCCCCAAGAAATAGAAAAGAATTTTTACGGAAATATTATACAATTAGACAAACATTTTACACTTCTAAACGACCTCATCATTGCCGATAATTCAATACAAGGAATTACAAACCAAATATTGTATCTATCTGAAAATAAGATAGTTAAATGTATTGATATTTCAACTCTTCCCCACTGGTTTACTGAATTTCTTATTAACATTTCATCAATAATAGAATAATTATGAAAAAATACCTCTTAGCCTTCCTTTGTGTTTCATGTACAGAAATGATAACGCCTTCCGACGGGTTTAATGATGCTCAGGATTTAGGTGTCATTGAAAACAAGCAAATAAATGAAGCCTCTGGCATTGTGGCAAGTTATCGAAACAAAGGCTTGCTTTGGACGCACAACGATAGTGGCGATAAAAACAGAATCTTCACCATGGATGCCAATGGAAAAGGTACTCGGGAGTTTTATTTAGAGGGTAGTAATAATCGTGATTGGGAGGCAATTTCGATGGCTAATTTTCCCGAAGGTTCATTTATTTACCTAGCAGATATTGGTGATAATAACGCTCAATTTCCAACCTGTGCTATTTATCGTGTTCCAGAACCTGAAATTACTGCTTCAACGCCTCAGTCAAATACCTTACAAAACGTTCAAAAAATTACTTATAAATATGTTGACGGTGCAAGAGATGCCGAGGCTTTTTTGATTGACCAAACCTCGAAAGATATTTATATTATTAGCAAGCGAGAATCCTCTAAAAGGCTTTATCGTTTATCTTATCCTCAATCATTTACTCAGACAAGTACCGCTGAATTTGTGCAGGAATTAACGTTTTCTGTTGGTATAACTACTCCTTTTTACATTGTTGATGGCAACGTTTCGGTGGATAATAAGGAGATAATTATTAAAAATTATCTACAAATTTTTCATTGGAGGAGGAATACCAACGAAAGTATTTCAGATGCCTTGAAACGCACCCCAACAATGTTGCCATACACGGCTGAACCACAAGGCGAGGGCGTTTGTTTTGCCCAAGATGATTCTGGATATTATACGCTCAGCGAAGAAGGACCGAATAAATTACCTGTGAAGTTGTATGCTTATAAAAGGAAATAAAATGGTCAAAAGGTGAAGGGTCACTTTTAGATTTTTACCTTTTTACCTTTCACCTTTTTACCCTTTACCTTTTTAATGCGAAGACACATCAGGCACGGGAGCGGAGGCGTGAAAACCGTCATAAATTCGTTGCGTGTAATCATCCAATAATTCAATAATTCTTTCCCGATTATCTGCCTTCACAATAAAGCCGATGTGATGCTCTATTTCCATTTTCCAATAAATTTCTGGGTCATTAAAGGTCTCAGTATCAGGACATTCGTGATTGCATAACGAAATTACAATGCCCGAATAATTATGCTCAAATTGAGGTAAATTATAGCTTTCGCCTCTTGCTATGGCGGTTTCAATTTTTGCCCATTCACGCCACAAATTGATGCCCGATGAGGCTTCCACCATTTCGGCTAAATTAGCTCCACCTACTCTTGAAGATGTTTCCAAAAAGATAATTTCGTCCGTTTCATAGTCTTTGATAAATTCAGAATGACTGGCTGAATAATTCATGCCAAATGCTTCCATAACCTCCTCGTTGGCTTTTTGAAGGGCTTTATCATCGTTTGAACCGAAAGGAACTGTTACCGAACGAAAGATTCCGCCACTGTGTGCAACTTCCATCGGCGTTGAAAGATATTGACTGCATCGAGTGAAAACAATCTTTCCATCCACCGATAAAGAATCAACATGAAAGACATCACCAGGACGAAATTGCTCTACTAAATACTCATGCCGACGGTCGCCAAGATGATGAATAACTTCCCATAATTGGTCAATGTTATGAACCTTTTTGATCCCCGTTGCCGATGCCTCCGAACGAGGTTTTACGACCACAGGGAAAGATACTTTTTGGGTATATTCAAAAACGTCACGGTCATTAAAAAGACTTGAAAACAGGGGTACTTTTATGCCCGATTCTTGGGCTTTCATCCGCATCGCTAATTTGTCTCTGAAATGGCGACTGGTGGTTTGCCCCATGCCTGGAATGCGAAAATGTTCCCGCAAATGAGCTGCCTTTTCAACGTCAAAATCATCCAATGCAACGATTCTGTCTATTTTTTTCGACCGCATCGTGTAGGCAAGTCCCAAAATGATTTCCTTCATATCAAACGAACCATCTGAATTTTCTTCTACATAAAAAACCTCATCAATATATTCCCGAACCCAGGGTTTATGCTCCAATTTTTTATTGGTTAAAAGATAAACAGTATTACCCGCTTGCTTGCACGAGCGGAGGAATTCGTTGCCTTTAAAAAAGGTGGAAACGCAAAGGAATGAGAACGGTTGGGTCATTTTGGGTTAGATTACAGATTTTTAATGAGTTGCTTTACTAAATTAGCGAATTTTTATAATTCTTGCAAGCGTGTATTTTCACAAAGTTGTAAATGTCTGCTACTGCGAACTATGAACTCTGTCATTGTGAACGCAGTAAAGCAATCTTTTGGATTGATTAGAGAGACTTTGAATACAGCGTTGAGTGTTTAAAGCTCTTACCAAAATCTGAAAGATTGCCTCGTTGCACCCGCAATGACAGAATTCACGACTCGCAATGACAGCTATTTATAGATTTACGCTTAAACAATATTCTCCAAAAACTCCAACAATAATCTAACGCCAAAAGCCGTTCCTGCCCTTTGTGGAGCGAATTCTGTGTCTCCAAAAGCCGTTCCTGCGATGTCGAGGTGAGCCCAATTTTGATGGTTTTCGGTAAAAACTTCCAAAAATTTTGTGGCAGAAATTGCCCCTGCCATGGGTTTGCCCGAATAATTACGGACATCAGCAAT
>JAYUIP010001040.1:0-3720 GCA_043765945.1 Arcicella sp. | reverse complement strand
ACTCTTTTGGCGGTCAATGATAATCCCTTTATCCGCACAGGCACGGCGGGAATTGCCCTTTGTTTCAAGATATTACATAGACTTTCTGGAAAATCATTTTACGGAGAGGCTGAAAGCTATTGGCTTTCCGAAACGAAAAGGCAAAAAGCAAAAAATAACGTAGAAAGTTCTACCAACAGCCTATTGGATGGATATATGGGCGTAAACTTAGTGCTATCATCTATGGAATTGAAATCTACAAAATCAGAACTTGAACACCTTTTGATGAAGTGATGGAATTTGAAAATTTGAAAATTAGTTAATTTGAAGATTAATTCGCTGGTCTTATTTTCTTTCCAAAATAGTTCTACACCGACTTTTTTAATTAGTACGTTAATTCCCGAACATCTAACCGAGCGACGGTCGCATCGAAAAACGAAAAACTACCTATTATCATGAATTTTCAAAAATACCTTGAACGCTTAGAGCGTTTGCACCTTTTAGTGCGTAGAAAAGCTACGGGTTCGCCTTGTGAATTGGCAAATAAATTGGGACTTTCTGAACGGCAGACCCTGGAATATGTCCGAGAGTTGAAAGACCTTGATATTCCGATTGCCTATTGCAAACACCAAAAGACGTATTATTATGAGCGAGACGTAATCTTTAAATTTGAGTTTAGGACACTCTCGAAAGATGAACTTAGAAACATCGAAGCGGGAAATAGACAAATAAATTATAATTTTTTACACCAATTTTCAGACTGCTATAAAACCGCAGTGCAAGAACATACCTTTGGAGTATTAGTTGCAACGACAGGTGGAAGCCGAAAAGACCTTTGATTGAGTAGGCAGTTTATTTTTTGAAAATTAAAAACATGAAAAATTTAGAACAGTACGGTTTGGTAGAACTGAATGCCACCGAGATTATTAACATTGGCGGGGGATATGGATGGGGTCCAATTTTTACTTGCATCTATAGCATTCCATTGCCCAAACCTGATCCTTCTATTTTTGATGGATTTTGATTTCAAAAAATAGTTTAACATTTAAATGATTAAGAAAATGAAAAATTTAGCATTAGAGAATTATGGTGTGGTTGAAATGAATCAGAAAGATATAACGGGGATTAAAGGAGGATATGCTTGGCTGTGGCAAGCTGCAGTGGGTACTTTTGTTTACAACGTTATAGGTGATTGGAATGAAAACGTAAAAGCCTTTCACAGTGGAATGAACGCTGCAAAATAATTAATTTCAAAAATTAAAAAAAACAAATCATATGAAAAATTTAGAGATATATTCTGAAAATTTGCAAGAATTAAATTTGCAAGACTATTTAATGATAAGTGGAGGAGATGACGTAACAGCATTCGTATTCTACTGTATAGGTTTTTTTGTACAAAAAACTTCTGCTGGTGTTTCTGCTACTAGAAATGGTGCAAATACTGGCTTTCCAGTTGGAATAGGTATGTAGTAAAAAATCATCAGATAAATCAAATGTTGAGGATTTACAACATACTACTTTTATTTATTGTAGGATTTTTGATAAGTTTTTTAATATTGTTTACAGTATCAGGAAACTTATCAGATTTCCAACAATTGTGTTTTCCAACAATCAAAATAGTTGGAGATAAGTCTTTATTTTCAGTTTTGTGTGGAGCTTGCCTTGAAGAGGTATTATTTAGAGGTATCATTTTGTTTACTCTTTACAGCTATTTTAGAAATGAATACATCGCAATTGTTATACAGGCAATCTTATTTACAGGGTGTCATTTGTATTCATACTCATCTCTTATAGCATTTTTGGGGTACTTTATTGGTGGAGTTTATTATTGTTTTTTTATATTTTTCAAAAAAGTAATAATAATAAGTGTTTCAAATAACCAATGTTTGAGTTATTCTGTTGGTATTCATTTTGGTTGGAATTATTATCAAGTTCTATCTCCTAAATTATTAGATAGCTACAACTATGAATGCTCTATTCAAAGCCTATTCTGTAGAATAATTATTTTCCTTATTACTATATTATTTATTAAGGTTTTTAATCGTTTCAATAGATTCAACATTTAATAGCTAAAGTGAAAAATAGTATCATAATCAATTTTTATTAAAAACTATTTTAGAAATAATCATCCTGTACATTTCCAAAGCAAGCCCTAAAACATCTCTTAATCATCATCATTTTATACACCCTTAACGGTTGGTTATTCTAAAACGCTGTGAACAAGAAAGTCCTCATCAAACAACACGATATTACCGATTGCGGTGCCGCTTGTTTGGCTTCGGTATCGGCATTTTATAAACTGCAATTGCCCATTGCTCGCATAAGGCAATACGCCAGTACGGACAAAAAAGGCACAAACGTTTTGGGGATGATTGAAGCTGCCCAACAATTGGGTTTTCAAGCAAAAGGGGTGCGGGGAACGTTGGAGAGCCTTTCTAAGATTCCTAAACCTGCCATTGCTCACGTGATTGTGAGGGAACATTTGCATCATTTTGTGGTGATTTATGAGGTGTCATCTACGCACGTAACCGTGATGGACCCAGGCGATGGACGCATACACAAAAAAACCATTGAAGAGTTCACCAAAGAATGGACAGGCGTATTGATTTTGCTATTACCCAATGAACAGTTCACAACGGGTAATGAAAAAATCTCGGTGCTTCGTAGATTTTGGTTTTTGCTCCAACCGCATAAATCTGTAATGATTCAAGCACTCTTTGGAGCCGCTATTTATACGCTCTTGGGGCTTTCTACGTCAATTTATCTCCAAAAAATTACCGACCATGTTATTCCTGAAAGTAACCAAAATCTATTGAATTTGTTGAGTGTCGGCATGGTGATTATTTTGCTTTTACAGGTCATTATCGGAGCGGTTAAATCTGTCTTTGCCCTCAAAACAGGTCAGCAAATTGATGCTCGATTGATTTTGGGTTATTACAAACACCTTTTGAAATTACCGCAACAATTTTTTGATACTATGCGAGTAGGTGAGATTATTTCAAGGGTAAACGATGCCGTCAAGATTCGGGTTTTTATCAATGACATAGCCCTCAGTTTGTTGGTGAACGTTTTTATCGTGGTTTTTTCCTTTATTTTGATGTTTACTTATTACTGGAAACTCGCCTTGATTATGTTGGCAATCATTCCTTTGTACGCAGGTATCTATTGGATTGTCAATAAAATAAACCGCCGTCAGCAACGTGAATTGATGGAAAAATCTGCGGATTTAGAATCTCAATTAGTGGAATCTATCACCTCCGTAGCCACCGTAAAACGTTTTGGGATTGAGCAATTTACCAATATCAAAACCGAAACTAAGTTTATTTCCATGCTCCGAAGCATCTTTGGGGCGGGGATGAATAGCATTTATACGAGTAACGCCAACGAATTAATTTCAAGACTTTTTACCATCATTTTGCTTTGGGCAGGGGGCTATTTTGTGATTCAACACGAAATAACAGCGGGTGAATTATTGTCGTTCTACGCCTTGATTGGCTATTTTACTTCTCCCGCAGGGCAACTTATCACCGCCAATCGAACCATCCAAGAAGCCCTGATTGCGGCAGACCGTCTGTTTGAAATCATGGATTTGGAACGAGAAGAAACCACCGAAAAAATAAACCTAATGCCCGATTTTATGGGCGATATTCAGTTTAAAAATATTTCATTTCGCTATGGTTCACGAGTGCAAGTGTTTGAAAATCTGAGTATTACGATGCCAAAAGGCAAAGTAACCGCCGT
>JAYUIP010001039.1:0-1200 GCA_043765945.1 Arcicella sp. | reverse complement strand
TTGACATTGAAGGTGCAATGAAGTTCAGGGAATTAAATAATGGTACACTCGAAAACTTCCCTGGGGCAGAAAAAATTACGAACGAAGAGCTATTGATGCTTGATGTGGACGTGTTGGTTCCAGCGGCAAAAGAGGATGTAATCAACAATGAAAATGCCCAATATATTCAAGCAAAAATGATTGTGGAAGGGGCAAATGGACCAACCTCTGCTTCTGCTGATGATATAATTAACGAAAAAGGGATTTTAGTTGTGCCTGATATTTTGGCAAACGCAGGAGGCGTAACGGTTTCATATTTTGAGTGGGTTCAGAATAGAATCGGCTATAAATGGACGTTAGACCGAGTAAATCGTCGTTCGGATAGAATCATGAAAGATGCTTTTGACAAGGTGTTTTTGGTATCCCAACAATACAAAGTTCCGATGAGAATTGCGGCATATATTGTGGCAATCAAGAAGGTTTCTGATACTTATAAATTTAGAGGAGGGTATTGACAGGTTACAGTTATCAGAGAACAGTAAGTAATTATCAGTTATAAAAAGAAGGGTTTGTTAAGGAATAATTTCCATAACAAACCCTTCTTATTTGCTCATTGTTTACTGCTTACTGTTCATGTTCACTGTTAATTGATAACTGCTTACTGCAAAAGCAATTTCTTTCAACAAATCAATATTCTCCTCAATTCCATTCCCAACCACAATTACGTCTGCACCTGCGGAAAGGGCATTTTTCGCTTTTTTTATGGAATTAATTCCTCCTCCAACAATGATGGGTGTATCAACTGATTGTCTGACTGCCGCAATCATCTCTGGCGAAACTGGATTCATCGCACCTGAACCGGCATCCAAATACGTTAACTTCAATCCTAACATCTCGCCCGCCATAGCAGTACAAGCCGCAATCCCAGGTTTATCGTATGGAATTGGGGTTGTGTTAGAAATATACGAAACCGTTGTTTGTCGTCCGCTGTCAATCAGTATATAACCCGTTGGCAAAATTTCTAAGCCACTTTTACGCAAAACAGGGGCAGAAATTACGTGTTGACCAATCAAAAAATCTGGATTTCTGCCTGAGATTAATGACAACAACAAAATTGCATCCGCCTGATTATCAATGTGTAAGCTATTGCCAGGAAATAAAACAACGGGGATATTAGTGTAAGATTTGATTTTAGCAATAACATCGCCCATCACGTAATTC
>JAYUIP010001038.1:0-3722 GCA_043765945.1 Arcicella sp. | reverse complement strand
CTAACCAACTGTTGGCATTCGTTCCAACCCATTCAGCCCCTTGATGCGTAAACTGAAAAGGATTGTAATAATGAACGGAAAGAATGATGTTTTTATCGTCGGGTAATTTCAATTTTGGAATTGCACCAAGTCCATTATAATCGCCTGGACCAACCAAAACCGCCCTTGTTGGATTGGATTTTCTAATTGTTTTTAAAGCATCTGCCATAAAAATATTCCACAATTCGGGCGTAAGTTTACCGTGCGGTTCATTCATAATTTCAAAGAGCAATGATTGATTATAATCTTTGAAACAAGTAGCGATTTGTTCCCATTGACTCAAAAAACGGGGTTTCACTTTCTCTGGGTCAGTAAAAATCTCTTCGTGATGGTGCATGTTTATAATCACGTAGAGTTTATTGGCGATGGCATTGTCCACAATCGTTTTAATACGAGCTAAAAACACGGGATTGACGGTGTAAGGCGAAGTCTGCGAAGCACGGTCTGGCACATCCCACCTAATTGGAACTCTTACAGAAGTGAATCCTAATTCAGAAATTTGCTTGAAATAGTCATTCTGGAAGGGATTTCCCCAAGCGATTTCCGTAGGTGCTTCAAACATATTGCCCATATTTATACCTTTTCCTAATTTCTTATTGATTTCGAAAATGGTTAAATTTTGAGCGAAATTTTGATGAATTATTGTTGAAAATAGCAATAAAGCACCCATTAATTTTAAGGAATTTTTCATAGTATTTTGTTAAAAAAGTTTATATTTTTAGAATCAAATATACCTAAAATTTCAAAAACCTTTATCCTGATTTCAAAACATACTAACCTGATAATTCCCTAAAACCTTCGCCTCATGGTCTAAAAGCCACTTTTTACGCCATAAATCTCCGCCGTAACCCACTAAAGTTCCGTTTGAACCGATCACTCGATGGCATGGAACAATGATGTTGAATTTATTATTACCGTTGGTTGTTCCCACCGCCCTAATGGCTTTTTCATTGCCAATTCTTTTAGAAAGTTCAAGATATGAAATCGTTTTACCGAAAGGAATTGTCTCTAATTTATCCCAAACCAACTTCTGAAAATCTGTACCCACGTGTTGAATTTTAAGGTCAAAATCTTTGCGAGTTCCTTCAAAATATTCATTAATTTGTTGAATGTATTGATTAATAATTTCAGGCACAAAATCCGTTTCATCTTTACGTGGACTCGGTTTTTTCTGAGCATCCATGAATAAAACGGAGGTCAAATATTCCTCCGTAGCCGAGATTTCTAATTCTCCCAAAGGTGAATTGATGTATTTTGTATAAATTGTTTCTTGCATTTGTAATACGGACAGCCTTGTCCGTGGTTTGTGATCGCAATTTGCAGATTTTTTAACAAATTTCTATTCCGTATCTTGCAAAGTAAGTAAGATCTTCCGAAACAATTAGCCCCCGAATTTTACAGATTTACACCGATTTTTTTAAATTTTATCTGTGTAAATCCTGTTAAATCCGTGTTATCGGTGGCCTAATTTTGAATCATAATCGCAAGCCATGTCACACAAAATCCCAATCCCCCAAAATTTTTCCTTCCAAGAATGCCTTTGGTTTTTAGATCGTAATTATGATGATTGTCTTCACGAAGTACGCCTTAATGCGGTTAGAAAAGCCATTTTTATTGATGAAATTCCTACTTTAATTGAAATTACTGAAAGTGGTAATCAATTAATAATCAACGATTTAGTAGGTAATAATTTAGAAAAACAGATTATTGAATTCGTGAAAGATTGGTTTGATTATGACCGTGATTTGAGTTCTTTTTATGAATTATTAAAGAAGGATTCTAAATTAAAACACATGACTTCTGAATACAAAGGTTTACGCTTAATGGCAATACCAGATTTGTTCGAAGCCCTGTGTTGGTCAATCATCGGACAGCAAATCAATCTGACCTTTGCTTATAAACTAAAACGCAGATTTACAGAGGTTTATGGTACAAAATTAACTTACGGAGGTTCTAACTATTACCTATTCCCAAAGCCTGAAATCGTGGCAAATATCAAGGTTGAAGATTTATTACCGCTTCAATTTTCTAATCGCAAGGCTGAATATCTCATTGAAATTGCCAGACAGTTTGTGTCGGGTAATATCTCCAAAAAAATCTTATCGACCAAACCAACAAATGAAGCAATTGGCTTGCTCGTGAGTGTGCGAGGAATAGGTGAATGGACGGCAAATTATGCGTTAATGAAATCGTTAAAACGCTTAGAATGTGTGACTTATGGAGATGTTGGCTTGTATAATGCCCTACATAATTTAAAAGGTTTTGATAAACGACCAAGTCGTGAAACATTGAATTCTTTTTTTGAGAATTTTAAAAATTGGGAGGCTTATACGGTGTTTTATTTATGGAGGAGTTTGGCGGTTCGGGCTTAGTTATTGGTTACTGGAAAATTAGTTATTAGTGTATTAGTTATTGAGGTTCTGCCCAAATTTTTATTATGGCAAAGGAAATATTTGATTCCTATTAACTAATAACCAATTTCCTAATAACAAGTAACCAATAACAAAACTTGGCACGGCTTTTGTAACACTATTAGTTAACCAAGCAATTCCGCCAAATAGCTGGAAAGTATATTTTAATTATTGCGTTTAAATACATTTTGGCACAATAATTGAAAAAGGGTAATTAGAATTCTAAACGTAGATTTCTAATAGTAATTGACAAAAATCCAATCTTTTTACCGCCATGAAAAGAATTTGGGTAAAGCTAAGGAGTTTGAGTTCTCCTGAATTTTCAGAGAACTCAAACCAAAAGCCTTGATATAGCTGAACCAAATCTTTGAAAACAATGTGGCGGAATTAAAATTCCTTTCTTGCAGATTTTCTCTGCACCTTTATCCACAATTTTCTTAGCATTAAGTTTCAACAAACAATTCGTTTTCTGTTGTATAATTTTTATTTATGACCGTTTACTAATTGACAAAATTTTCCCCGAAGAAAGTAACAATTTAAAAATGTTGGCGGACGTTTTTAAAGGGCAATCTTCGGGAAAGACCTTACGGGGGTGGAAAGTTTTGCACGCTGCAATGTGTTGGCGGACGCAAAACGGATGAGCGAAGCTATCAATTCCAGAACCGTATTACCACAAAGGAGGTGAGACAAATTGACTAAGAAAGTTGGCGGACTTTCTAAAATCAAAATCTCACCCACCCTTTGTACCTTAATCTTAAAGATTGTAATCCTTACTTTAATAAATTTTTAATAACTCATACCCATAATACGACCCTGATTTGTCCTCGACTTTTCAGGGTTTTTTTGTGTCCGCATTTGCAATTACGTAGAGCGTAAGAGAAAGATAAAAAGGGGTTTCCTGGTGTGGCATTATTTTTTGGCAATGACAATAAATACAAATCCGTATCTTTGTCAATAAAAATCAGCAAAATGTACAAATTTTTTACATTCCTTTTAACCTTAAATTCAGTCTTTACTTTCGCCCAAACTGATACAATTTCAACTTCAAAAGAACTCGAACCTGTAACGATTTCTTCTTCAAGATTTATCGCAAAAGATATTCAAACACCCCTTTCAATTACGGTGATTGGTCAGTCAAGATTACAAGTTGGGCAGTCCAAAATATCACTTTTTGAGTCTCTGGGAGCAGTCCCAGGCGTTTTTGCGACTAATTCCGAAAATTTTGCCCAAGATTTACGCATTTCCATTCGTGGTTTTGGAGCAAGGGCGGCA
>JAYUIP010001037.1:0-3724 GCA_043765945.1 Arcicella sp. | reverse complement strand
AACAATTTACTGGACTCGTCAATTTGAACAGATTTTGAATACGCTTGTTTATGAAGCTGATAATATTTACCTCAATTCAAACGAACACCTCCGCAATCATTCTTCGGTGCAAACTCGGGATGCTAAATTTATTATTTGGGCAAAAGAACATTTTCCCTTACATAAATTTGAGAGAGTTGCTCCGTTAATGCACCAATTGAGAAGCATTAAAAGTCTCTTGGAAATTGAGTTAATTACTAAAGCTTGCCAAATTACGGAATTGGGTTTTAGAAGATTACTCAATTTTGTAAAACCCGATGTAACTGAATATGAAATTGAAGCGGAACTGATTCATGAGTTTGTAAGAAATCGGTCAAAAGGCTTTGCATATAGTCCAATTATTGCTTCTGGGGCGAGTGCGTGCGTATTACATTACATCGAGAATAATCAAGTTTGCAAAGATGGTGATTTGATTTTATTGGACGTTGCGGCTGAATATGCCAATTATAACTCGGATTTAACTCGAACAATTCCAGTAAATGGCAAGTTTACGACTCGTCAAAGAGCGGTTTATAATGCTGTCCATCGGGTTTTTAAATATGCTCAATCAATTTTAAAGGTGGGCGTTTTATGGGAAGAATATCAGAAAGAAGTTGAAAGTTTTATGGAAAGTCAGTTGATTGATTTGGGGTTACTGAATCGTCATGAAGTTGAAAAACAAAATCCTGATAGTCCATTATTAAAAAAGTATTTTATGCACGGTGTTTCACATCATCTGGGATTGGACGTGCATGATGTATGGAATAAATACCGAAAATTTGAAGCTGGGATGGTTTTCACGATTGAACCTGGAATCTATATAAAGGAAGAGGGTTTGGGAATTCGTCTTGAAAATAATTTCTTGATTACAGAAACTGGTAACATCGACCTCATGGAAAATATTCCGATTGAGGCGGATGAAATTGAGGAATTAATGAATCGCTAATGAAAATCCTTTATGACCATCAAGCATTTACAGGGCAACGCTACGGCGGAGTGGCTCGATATTTCCACGACTTGATGGAATCGCTTTCCAAAATGGGCATTGGCATTGAATTGGCTTTGCAATTTTCTAATAATGAATATTTAAAAAATAGTTCAATTCGTATTCCAAGACAATTTAGAAATATTTTTGGCTTTATGCCAACGAGTATGTTGGTGTCAAGAACGAACCGTTTGAATAGTATTTACAGAATTCAAAGAGGAAAATTCGATGTTTTTCATCCTACATTTTTTCATCATTATTTTTTGCAACATATTGAAAACAAGCCTTTTGTGATGACTTATCATGATTGTATTAAGGAAAAATTCAATCTCAATCACATTGACAATGCCAGCAAAGAACAAAAGCAAGAATTGCTGACAAGAGCCGCTAAAATCATCGCTGTTTCGGAGAATACAAAGAAAGATTTATTGGAGTTATATGATGTGAAGGCGGATAAAATTGATGTCGTTTATCACTCAACGGACTTTATGAAGCATCAACAACCTGCCCATTTTTATTTTAAAACTCCAGAAAAATATTTGCTTTATGTGGGTGCAAGAAACGACTACAAAAATTTTGATGGGCTACTAAAATCTCTTAAATCAGTATTGAAAAAGCATGCTGACGTAGTTTTACTTTGTGCAGGTGGTGGCAATTTTACGGAGCAGGAAATGGTAATGATGAAAGTTTTGGGCATTGAAAATCAAGTAATTCATCAGCATTTTTACAGTGACAATACCCTTTTTGCCCTTTATCAACGAGCAATTGCCTTTGTTTATCCTTCAACGTATGAAGGTTTTGGCATTCCAATATTAGAGGCTTTTGCTTGTGGATGCCCAGTGGTTTTGAGTAATACTTCGTGTTTTCCAGAGGTAGCGGAAGATGCAGCACTGTATTTTGAAGCAACCAATAAAGATGATTTAAGCCATAAATTAGAGGAGATTATTTTAGATTCAGAATTGCGTAAAACCCTGATAGATAAAGGATTAAAACGACAAAATGCTTTTTCTGCTGAAAAGAAAGCGAAAGAAACTTTTGAAGTTTATAAAAGTGTGTTGTAAATCGATGCTTCCACATCGAAATTAAATGGAAAGAATATTTAAAGAAAACCACCATTTTCAATCAATTTCCTACTCTGATGAACATTTGGAAAAAGGCGATTACGAAAATTGCATATTCTCAAGTTGCATTTTTGCCAATTCAAGTTTATCGATGATAAATTTTGTTGATTGTGAATTCAAAAGTTGCGATTTCAGTTTATCAAATGTGAAAAATACGGCTTTCAAAGATTGTAAAATTAAGGATTGCAAAATACTGGGTGTTAAATTTGAAGAATGTAATACATTTGGCTTTACCATTCATTTTGAAAATTGCCAATTAAATCTTTCTTCTTTTTATAAATTAAGTCTGAAAAACTCAAAATTCAAGGATTGTAATTTAGAAGAAGTTGATTTTGGAGAAACAAATTCAGCAAACGTAATTTTCAATAATTGTAATTTATTAGGAGCAAAATTTGAAAATACTTTTTTAGAAAAAGCGGATTTCAGAACTGCCTATAATTTCTCAATTGACCCTGAAAAAAATAAAATTAAAAAAGCAAAATTTTCATTAACTAATCTGGCTGGATTATTAGAAAAATACAATATTGAGATTGAATAAATCAGACATGGCATTACCTAAAAATATCCTCATCTTTGAACCTGACGCAAGCGGACATCACCCTGGATATCTCTATCATTTGATAATTAATTTTTTACAGAATGATTATTCTTATAAATTAATTGTATTAGTAAGTCCTGATTTTTTCATAAAACACCCTCAAATCCTTCAAAAAACGCTTTCACCGAGAGTTCAGTGGATAAAATTTTCAGAACATGAATTTACGGAATGGCAAAAACCCAAGACTGTTTTCAAACGTTCAATCTTAGAATGGGATCTGTTTTGTTTGTATGCCAAGAAGTACAATGCCGTTTTGGGCTTTTTTATGTACATAGATTATTTACAATTAGGCATTCTTACGCAACCCGCACCCCCTTGCCCTATTTCAGGTATTTTATTTCGACCAACCTTAGTTAATTATCCTCCGACTTCATTTAAAGATAGACTTAATTATTGGCGAAAAAACATTACTTTAAAATTCTTCGTAAAAAACAAAAACTTAGAGTCTCTTTTTAATCTTGACCCATTTGCAACTGATTATATTAAAGAAAATTGGAAAACCGACAAAGTGAAATTTTTGCCTGACCCCGTTCAAGTTTATCCCACCACAAAAACAAAATCTAAAGTCAAACAAAGCCTGAGAATTGATGAATCAAAGATTGTATTTTTAATTTTTGGATTTTTAGATTCACGCAAGGGAATTTCGGATGTGATGGATGCAATTGGAGATATATCAAGAGAAAAATCTAAAAATGGGTGTCTTCTAATTGTCGGACCATGGGAAGAAAATGAGCGAAAATTATTTGATATTCAATTACCTAAAATTCAACAAGTAACTGATTTTCAAATTGTTGTAAAAGATTCATTTGTAAAAGATGAGGACATTCAACAATATTTTAAAGTGGCAGATTATGCTTTGGCACTCTATCACCAACATTTTGGCATGAGTGCAATAATGGTTAGGGCAGCAGCAACACAAAAGCCTTTAATTGCAAGCAATTTTGGTTTGATGGGCAAAATTGTATTAGAAAATGAGTTGGGAATTACCGTTGATAATAACCT
>JAYUIP010001036.1:0-1201 GCA_043765945.1 Arcicella sp. | reverse complement strand
GCTCGTGAATTTGTGTTGTTGGATAATTTTTATGTCGATGCCGAAGTTTCTGCCGATGGTCATAATTGGTCAACGGCGGCGTACGCTAATGATTATGTAGAGAAGAATTGGGTAACGTCCTACGGTGGCAGAGGTGGTTCCTATGATTATGAAGGACAGCGAGAAATTGCTTACCCAAGAAATGGATTCATCTGGGATTTTTGTAAAAGAGCGAAAATTCCGTTCAGAACCTATGGAGAATTTGCCGACTCCCCCAAAGGAAATTATGCGGGTGTGCAAGGCAATGTTTGCAAAAAATACACAGGTTGGAACATGAATTTCAAGGATTCTGACCGTGAAAAACAGTGGGAAACTGACTTTGATTCTCTACTTGCCATTAATGCCGTTCCCAGATTTAATAGTCTCAGAATGGGCAACGACCATACTTCGGGTTCACGCAAAGGGGCTTTCAGTGTGGAAGCTGCCATTGCCGATAATGACTTGGCGGTTGGAAAATTCATCGAACATCTTTCAAAATCAAAAATTTGGAATGAATCAGCTGTTTTTATTTTGGAAGATGATGCTCAAAACGGTTCCGACCACGTGGACGCACATCGTTCACCTGCCTTTGTGATTAGTCCATACACCAAGCGAAAATCAGTCAATCACGAAATGTATTCAACCTCTGGAATTTTGAGGACGATGGAATTGATTTTGGGTTTACCGCCGATGAGTCAATATGATGCGGCGGCAACTCCTTTATTCAAATGTTTTTCTAAAAATATTGACGTAACTGCCTTTCAATCTGTTGAGGCAAATGTGGATATTAATGAAAGAAATGTGGCTTTAAATTCTAAGAAACGCAGACCTAATTTTGATTTCAGTCACGAAGATGCCGCCCCAGATGCCGCCTTCAACGAAGATATTTGGAAAGTAATGAGAGGAGAAAAAAGCAAAATGCCTGCTCCGAAGCGAAGCGCATTTGTGAAGGTTGCAGTGAAAAGTGAAGAGGAAGATGAGGATGATTGAGATATTATAGAACTTTGGGAAGGTTCTAAACCTTCCCAAAGTTAATTATTACGAAGTGACATAATCTTGACATTAAACTTATAACCCTTTATCTCGCATCAATTTAAACTCTCGATAGCGTCTAAT
Organism: Arcicella sp.; assembly: GCA_043765945.1. Taxonomy (GTDB): domain Bacteria; phylum Bacteroidota; class Bacteroidia; order Cytophagales; family Spirosomataceae; genus Arcicella. The sequence continues at coordinate 67 of JAYUIP010001036.1, read as the reverse complement.
AATCGCCATAATAAAACCTAACATCAACACCAAAGTACCAATCCATAATAGATTAATTAATGGTTTT
>JAYUIP010001035.1:0-3725 GCA_043765945.1 Arcicella sp. | reverse complement strand
AGATTTGGCATCGAATTTAAGGACAAAAGTATCAATATGGTCAAAAATAATGTCTATGAACAAGGCAAAGTTTTAATTCCTGATAACCATGAAATTTTCAAAGATGTTAAAAAAATATTTGTGAAAGAATTATCCGTTTTATCCTTGAAAGAACCCGCCAGAGCTACTATTTCAGAAAATGGAAACGTAATAATGGCAGTTGCCAATTATGGAAAAGGTAGCGTTTTTGCCCTTGGCGACCCTTGGATTTATAACGAATACCTCAACGGAAAACGCCTTCCAATGGAATTTGAAAACTTTAAAGCTGCTAAGAATTTAGCGGTTTGGTTGTTGAAAAAATAAAAAATATTCCTCCATATTTAGACCACCGATGAAAAAATTAATCTTAATTTCCGCATTATTTCTTGTAAATTTTGCTTTTACAAACGCTCAAACAGCCGACGAACTGAAGGTTACAGAAACTGTTTTCATGCTCAGACAAGCCATGATTGATGCTGACAAAACTGTTCTCGAAAAAATCCTTCACCAAGATTTAAGTTATGGTCATTCGAGTGGTTTAATCGAAACAAAAGCGATGTTAATTGAATCATTAATCTCGAATAATTCAGATTTTAAAACGATGGATTTGACTGACCAGACTATAAAAATTGCAGGCAAAAATGCCATTGTTCGACATAAATTATATGCAGAAACACTCAATAAAGGTGTTGCTGGGACTACGAAATTGTACGTTTTGATGGTATTTGTAAAAGTTAAAGGTAATTGGGTTTTATTAGCTCGGCAGGCGACGAAGATTCTTTAAAAATGTCTGGGCAATCCTGTCTAAGCAACCCTATCTGAATTTAGATTAATGGATTTTTTGGATTTTGTTATCGAAGTAATAATCCTAAAAATCCACTAATCTGACGAATCCAAATTCAGACAGGGTCGCTCAGACAGGGTCGCTCAGACAGAGTTACCCAGACAGAGTTACCCAGACAAAAAAAGTTCAATTTAAGATGTAAAAACTACCTTTTCCTACGCCATTTTATTGAATTTGATTTTTAAATGCAATTAATTCTTAACCGTTAATTTTATTCATAAATACGCATAAAAGTATTCATTTTTAGGAATATCAAGATGATGAATCATTTTTATTCAAAAATATACTTACAAATACGCATAAAACTCTTATAACTACAATTTTCCCAATTCCCCAATAACCCCCAACTAATATACCATTCCCCATTTCTGGCACGCTATTTGTTTTCCGTTCAATAACCTTACTAAGTGATATAAAAAACTATTCTGCCTAAGAAGCAATCCGAGATTATGAATAAAATTTTCCACATAGCATCCGTCATGGTAATGCTCATTTTGCTTACCTGTGGACACACACACGCTCAAGCAAAGTTGAAAGCCGCCAATCGTCAGTTTGAAAATCTGAGCTATATTGACGCAATCCGTCTTTATGAGGAATTTCTTCGTGATGCCAAAGACCCAGTTCAACGGGGCGAAGGACTGAAAAAAATAGCGTATTGTTATCGCAAAATGCAAGATTCACGCAATGCGGAAAGAGCTTATGCCGATCTCATTCGTGATTATCCAGACGTGGAATCCGAGAACTATCTTTACTACGCACAGGCTCTTGCTTCCAACAAAAAATATAAAGAATCTCAGAAATATTATTCGATTTACGGCGAAAAACAAACGACCGATTTAAGGGCAAAACGTAATACAATTGCTCTGATGGATATGGGACGTTTCTACCGTGATTCATCTTCCTACAAAGTTCAATATTTAATAATCAACTCACGTCAGGCAGATTTTAGCCCGATGTTTTATAAAGGAGGTTTAGTATTTTGTTCAGCCAGAGACGAAACAGGAGCCATAAAGAGAGTTTTTGGTTGGAATCAAACGCCATTTTTAGATTTATATTTTGTTTCGGACACTTCACAATTAAGTATTCACAATGGTTTGCAATCTGCCCAAGCATTGGGTGGTATGTCTGCCAGTAATGCCGATGCCGTGGTTGTTCCAGATGGTAAATTAACCAAAATTGAGGAGTTTAGTAGGGTTTTAAATACCAAATACCACGAAGGACCAATGACATTTTTCAAAGGAGAGCAAAAAGTAGTCTTTACCAGAAATAATTACAATAAAGGCAAAGCCAGGGAATCGAAAGATGGTACAAATCGTTTGAAGCTCTATACAGGTGATCTAAAAGGAGATACGTGGGGAAATGTGAAAGAAGTACCTTTCAATTCAGACGAGTATTCAACGGGACATCCCGCTTTAACGCCTGATAATACAAAGATGTATTTCGTCTCGGATATGCCAGGAGGCTACGGAGGCACTGATTTATACATCGTTGAATATACAGAAGGAACGTGGGGAACACCCGTAAATTTAGGCAAAGAAATCAACACAGAAGGCAATGAAATGTTCCCTTATGTGGACGAAGCGGGTAACTTGTACTTTTCATCCGACGGACACGAAGGCATCGGAGGTCTTGACCTTTTTTATGCCGAAATGAAAGAAGGAATTGCCATCAAAGGTATAACTAATTTGGGAGCTCCCATGAATTCTGAAAAGGATGATTTTGGAATTATTACTGATGCAGGTCGAAATTCAGGATTTTTTGCCTCAAATCGTAAGAAAGGAATTCATGATGATAATATTTATAGTTTCAGAAGAGAATGTCGCCCGTTGAACTTGATTGTGTATGATGCGGCAACTAAAACACCACTTGAAAATGTGGATATTAGAAGCGTAATCAACGGTGAAAATCAGGATTTGAAGGTTTCAGGCTTGGATGGTTCGACCTCAATATGCTTGCAATCAGAATCAGAATATGAATTCAAAGCCATTAAAGAAGGCTATCAGATGAATTCAATTACGTATTCAACCAAAAGCAATACTGGACAACAAACCACTTTGGAGATGTATTTAGAGAAATCTAATTCATCGGTTTTGAAAGGTGTTGTGAAGTCAGAATTGAATCAGAAACCAATCCCAGGCGTACAAGTAACGCTTGAAAATCAGAAAGACAAGTCCACACAAACGGTCGTAACGGGTCAAGATGGTGGTTATGAATTTGAAGTAAAACCAGGGGCAGACCATAAATTAACCGCAACAAAAGATAAGTATGCAACAAACAACGAGACTATCGGTAAGGTTGGTAAAAATCCTACTCAGTACCAAAACGTCCAAGGAATGTACGGTGAAGGTGACATCTTCAAACTGAACAATATTTACTACGATTTAGACAAATTTTTCATTCGGAAAGATGCTGCAAAAGAGTTAGACAGAACGGTTTTGCCGCTTTTGAAAAAATATCCAGACATGAAAGTTGAGATTCGCTCACATACGGATGCACGTTCGGGAGATAGTTATAATATGCAATTATCCGACAATCGTGCCAGAGCCGTAGTTGACTATTTGGCAGCCAGAGGAATCAGCATAGAACGTTTAGTATCAAATGGTTACGGAGAAAGTGAACCCGCCAACGAATGTGTGGATGGTGTTCAATGTAAAGAAAGTCAGCATCAAGAAAACCGCAGAACGGAGTTTAGGATTCTGTCGGTGAAGTAATTTAGAGATTAGGTATCGGGGCGACCGACGCTTCGGATTAGGTTCTCAACGAATAAAATATACATTTTCAAATTAAAGAAATTTCATTTTTAGTTTTTTAGGTTAGGTGAATAGTTTTATAAAAAGGCTCCGTTTTGCGGGGCTTTTTTGTT
>JAYUIP010001034.1:0-3727 GCA_043765945.1 Arcicella sp. | reverse complement strand
TTTCATTTGATGATGTTACGGTAAATGTACCAGACCCCGCCCCAACAACTTCCGTGGTTGAAGCCGACCAAATAATTTGTAACGGAACGGCAACGAATATTTTTGGAAATACGCCAACGGTGGGAACGGGAGCTTGGTCAAAAACGCCTGATTCGCCATTTTCAGTATTTTCGCCAGCATCGGGAGCGGCACCCGCCACAACAGTTTTGAGTTTGACGAGTGGAACGTATAAATTTATTTGGACGATAACTTCGGGAGCTTGTGTTTCTCGTGATACGGTGATTGTCAGGAACTTAGCCGTTCCGAGTACCGCCAATGCAGGAGTTGATCAAATCGTTTGTCAGTTTTCGCCAGTAAATCTAAATGCCAGTGTGCCAACCGCAGGAACGGGAACTTGGACTCAAATTTCTAAACCAGCAGCTAAACCAAATGTAACATTTTTATCCCCAAATTCGCCCACTTCGCAAGTGGTTGGAACGGATTTGGGTCAGTATGTTTTTCGTTGGACGGTTACAACGGGCATAAATTCCCCCAACGATTGTCAGATTTCTTTTGATGATGTTACAGTAAATATTGTTGCCGCCCCAACGCCAGCTATCGCAGGACCAAGTCAAATTATTTGTGAGGGTTCGACTTTAACTTTGGCAGGAAATACGCCAGTCGTAGGAACTGGAACATGGTCAAAAGTGGCAGGACCATCGGGAAGTCCAGAAATTATTACAAACGTAAATTCTCCAAATACAACCGTAACGGGTTTAATCGCAGGAACTTACAGATATAGATGGACGATTAGAACCTCGGAAAATTGTTCTTCTTTTGATGAAATGACCGTAACGGTTCGTCCAAAACCAACGCTTTCATCGGCAACGCCTTCGTGTGTGGGTGGTGCAGGAACGGGCGTAATTACCATCACAGGAGCGACCAATCCAACGGGTGGAACTTTGAATTATGCCTTGAATACAGGTGCATTTCAAGCCTCAAATGTTTTCAGTAATGTTGTCAACGGAGCTTATACCATCACGATAAAAGATGTGACAACGGGTTGTACAAACGCTACGACTGCCAATGTGAGTTGTAGTGATAATCCAGTAATTGGCGTGGCGAAATCTGCCACAAATGCCACCTTGGTTACGCCTGGGGTTTATGATGTTCCATATACGATTACGGTTAAAAATGTGGGTAACGTAGCACTGTCAAATGTGCAAGTGGTTGATAATTTGAATATCACCTTCGCAAGTCCAATCACGTACTCAATCGTCTCAAAATCAACGAGTTCACCATTAACTATCAACAGTCTATATGATGGAAATACAAATCAAAACCTCCTAACTTCGGGTTCTTCAACTTTAGCAATTGGGGCAACTCAAACGATAAATTTTACGGTTAGAGTCAACTTAAACGGTTCAACACAAACACTTTTCAATAACTCGGCAGCGGCAGGGGCAACCAATCCAACGGGAACAACGAGTTCAATAGCCGATGTTTCAAACAACGGTGGAGCAACTGCCATTGACCCAAATAACAACGGAAATCCGAGAGAATTTGGCGAAGATGTGCCAACGCCCGTAACGATTACGAACGGAAATATTGGCGTTGCCAAGACCGTTGGAACGCCAGTAAAGGTTTCTGACGGCGTTTACGATGTGCCATATACCGTTGTGGTAAAAAATATTGGAAATGTGACGCTCACAGGCGTTCAAGCAACGGATGATTTAACAACAACTTATCCAGCACCAACTACTTTTACGATTTCTCAAAGTCCGCAAACATTGGCTCCATTTGCTCCAGAAGCCACTTTTAACGGAAATTCGGTTAAAAATCTTTTGTTGGTAAATGGTGCAAATACCTCCACTTTGACGGCTGGACAATCTCGCATCATCACGTTCACGGTTCGAGTAACGTTGAACGGTTCTACGCAAACGACTTTTAATAATCAGGTAACGGCAACAGGTATAAATCCTTCGGCAGTAACCGTTTCGGATTTATCAAATAATGGAACAGAAACCGCCATTGACCCAAACTCAAATGGATTTGCGGGAGATAATGGTGAAAATACGCCAACACCCGTAGTAATTTCGAATCCAATTATTGGCGTAGCAAAATCAATTATTGGAACACCAACTTTGCAAGCGGATGGAAGTTATAATGTTATTTATCAAGTAATTACAAAAAATGTTGGTAACGTAACGTTAAATAATGTTCAAATAACGGAGAATTTAGCAACGACTTTCCCTTCGCCAATTACTTATAATGTTACCGCTAAATCAGGAGCTGCAGATATTAATTCTGGATTCTTAGGAACACCATCGGCACAAAATCTTTTGACGGGTTCGGGGACATTAGCTGCCAATGCGAGCAATACTTACACGTTTACGGTAAACATAAAATTAAACGGTTTCACAGGAAGTAATACTTTTCTAAATAATGTAACTGCCTCTGGTACAGGAACTTCGGGTGGAAGCACAAGTGATATTTCAAACAATGGAACCGACCCAACACCAACGGGAAGCACGCCAACGCCCATAACAATTCAGAATCAAGCGGATTTGAGTTTAACGAAAACGGTTTCAAAATCAACGCCAAATGTAGGCGAAAACATTACCTACACAATTACTGTAAATAATGCAGGACCAAACACCGCTACGAATGTGGAGGTGAAAGATGTTCTGCCCGCAGGTTTACAATTTGTGAGTTCAGCGAGTTTGACAAATGTAGCAGGGACATTAACAGCAACAATTCCAACGATTGCCGTAAATGGTTCAGGTTCAGTTACTTTTATTGCAAAAGTGTTGAATGCAGGAGTAACTACGAATGCCGCCGAAGTCTCAAAAGCTGACCAACCAGACTTGGACTCTCCGCACGGAAACGGAACAGGAAACGCCGAGGACGATAGAGGCTCGGTGGATATTAATGCTCAACAATCAGATTTGAGTTTAACAAAAGCGGTTTCAAAAACGAATCCAAACGTTGGCGAGAATATTACTTATACGATTACCGTTTCAAACGCTGGTCCTTCAATTGCGACAAATGTTCAAGTAAAAGACATTTTGCCAACGGGTTTGAGCTTTGTTTCGTCCTCAAATTTCACCAACACATCAGGAACGTTATTATCAACTAACATCGCCACAATTCCTGTCAATGGTTCGGTTGCTCTCACTTTTGTGGCAACCGTAACCCAAGCAGGGAGCATTTTAAACAAAGCAGAAATTAGTAAATCTGACCAATTTGACCCTGATTCTCAACCAGATACAGGCATAAATGATGGTCAGGATGATACGGGAGGCGTTTTGATTGGTGGACAACAATCGGATTTGAGTTTGCAAAAAACCGTTTCAAATACCAATCCAAACGTGGGTGATGTCGTAACTTATACTATCGCTGTTTCCAATGCAGGACCATCAACGGCAACGGGTGTAACGATTCAAGATATTTTACCAGCGGGTTTACAATTTGTTTCATCCGCTACTTTAACGAATAATTTGGGGACATTAACCAACACAACACCCATGACGGTTTTGGTTGGAACACCAATTAATTTAACATTTACGGCAAGAATTTTAACACCAACGGCGAGTAGTTTAACCTCAATAAACAATAAAGCCGAAATTAAAACTGCCGACCAATTTGATCCTGATTCTCAGGTAAATACGGGAACTACGGATGGTCAAGATGATACCGACGATGCTCCGCTAACGATTCAAACTGCGGATTTATCTTTAATTAAAAA
>JAYUIP010001033.1:0-1204 GCA_043765945.1 Arcicella sp. | reverse complement strand
AACGTAACTACTACTACCGAGACCATCGTTCCTTTGATGCACTATTTATATCAGCATCCCACTTTCAAATTCCAATTTTTGACCGATTTGGCAGGAATCCACTTTCCACAAATGCCAAGCCACGAATTTGGAGTAATTTATCATTTACACAGTCTTGAAAACAACGTAAGATTGATAATTAAACTTTACGTTACCAGAGAAGATATTGCAGTTCCAACGCTCACAGGCTTGTATGCCTGTGCGAACTGGATGGAGCGTGAAGCCTTTGATTTTTACGGAATTACTTTCACAGGACACCCAAAAATGGAAAGAATCCTGAATATGGAAGACATGGATTATCACCCAATGCGTAAAGAATATCCGTTGGAAGATGCCACTCGTGAGGACAAAATTGATGCTTTGTTTGGTAGATAGTTTATTGATATTTTGGCTTGTGTTAATTACTTAAACTTAAATTAAGGTTATGTCCACTCAATATCTTACAAATGCCAAAGGAGAACCTACTTCCGTACTTATCAGTATGAAGGACTTCAAAAAATTAGTCGAAGCCTATGAAGACTTAGAAGATTTAAAGGCTTATGATGTCGCAAAGGCTCGCAAAAATGAAGAATATTTTAGTCTCGAAAGTGTTAAACAGGAATTACGAACTCTTGGAAAATTAGATTAATGTATTCAGTAACAGTCTCAAAGTCAGCGAAGAAAACGCTCTCAAAACTTCCAAATGAAGTCATAAAGAAAATATTGGATGCCTTAGATGATTTAGTTGAAGAACCTCGTCCGATGGGCTACATTCAGTTAAAAGGACGAAGTGGTTACAGAATTAGAGTAGGAAATTATAGAGTTATTTATGACATAAACGATGATGAATTATTAATCTTAGTCGTAGAAATAGGTAACCGAAAAGAGATATATAAAAAGAAGTAAGCATATTATGGCTGAAATAGCATTAGTGCAGAATCCACACGTGGGATTAACAAAGGCACAAGAAAATAAAAAATATGTGAACGACCTAACAACCTTAAATTTAGGTCCTACACACCCTGCAACGCACGGAATCTTTCAAAACATCCTCACCATGGACGGAGAAACCATTATTGATGCAGAGCAAACCGTTGGCTACATTCACCGTGCCTTTGAAAAAATTGCTGAACGTCGCCCTTTTTATCAACTCACAACGCTTACCGACCGCATGAACTACTGTTCA
>JAYUIP010001032.1:0-1205 GCA_043765945.1 Arcicella sp. | reverse complement strand
ATGCCCCGCTGATTGATCCACAATATTTTTCGGATGCCAACGGGGAGGATTTAGCAACAATGTTGAGGGGCGTAAAAAAGGCAAAAGAAGTGCTTTTATCGGATGCGTTTGCTAAATATAGAACTGAAAATAAATTGAATTTTCCAAGAAATGCCAATACGGATGAGGAATTAATTCAACACATTTTAAGGAGTTGCGAAACGGTTTATCATCCCTGCGGAACGTGTAAAATGGGCGTAGATGAAATGGCAGTGGTTGCTCCTGAATCCTTGAAAATCAGAGGCTTAACTGGTTTAAGAGTGGTGGATGCTTCGGTTATTCCCGTAGTAATTTCTGGAAATACCAATGCCCCAACGATTGCAGTAGCGGAGAAGGCAGCAGATTTGATATTAAATTCATGAAAATAGAGGCTTATTGTTGATAGATTTGCGAACCGAATAAACAACCCGTAAATTTGAAGAAACTATTAATAAAACAAACGACAAATGAAAAAATTATTCCTTGCCCTCTTAACTGGCATTTCGCTTTCAGCAACTGCCCAAATTCGCTTACCACAACCAAGTCCTGCGGCATCAGTTTCGCAAGTAGTTGGAACTACTGACATTTCGGTGAAATATTCTCGCCCATTGTTAAGAGGACGTGATGTTTATGGCGGCGTTGTGGCGTATGACAAAGTTTGGAGAACGGGTGCAAATGGCACAAACCAAATCACTATTTCCAATGATATTATGGTGGCTGGACAGAAATTGGCAGCTGGTACTTATTCAATCTTTTCAATCCCAACGGCGGGCGATTGGACGTTGATTTTCAACAAAGATTTATCAGCTCAAGAATACAGTTATTCACAAGAAAAAGATGTTTTGCGGGTAACCGTAAAGTCTATGACCGTAGCAAAAACGGAAGCATTTACGATTGATTTCACGGGACTTTCAGATAGCACCGCCGATATGAATATCACTTGGTCGGATAAAAAAGTGGTTGCTCCAATCACGGTTGAAACTTCTAAAATGGTTGAGGCAGCTATCACAAAAGCATCAAACGATAATGCTGGAACGATGCGCACTGCGGCAGATTATTTATCTGGAAAAGGCAAGTTAGACCAAGCCTTGAAAATGGCAAATGCCTCGATTGCAGGAGGGGAAACTTTTAGAAATGTATGGACTAAGGCTCAGATATTGAGCAAGTTAGGTAATTATGCCGAGGCT
>JAYUIP010001031.1:0-1209 GCA_043765945.1 Arcicella sp. | reverse complement strand
TGGCTGATTTTGAACAACTTACTGTTATTGACCAAACGCAAAAGTTCAACGGAAATACAATTTTAAGAGGTGGACAACAACCAAGAATCGACAAAGATGCGATTATAATTCTGTAAAAATGAAATTGAAATATTACTTACAACTAATGCGTCCAGCCAATTTAATCACGGCAACTGCTGATATTATGGCGGGACTTTCGTTGGCAAATTTTGCGTTTTCTACTGAAACCTTATCTATTCAGACAATACTTTTTTTAAGTATTTCAACCATTGGATTATACGGTGGTGGCGTTGTTTTTAATGATGTTTTTGATGCTGAATTAGATGCTGTTGAACGCCCCGAAAGAGCGATTCCGAGTGGGAAAGTTTCAAAGCAAAATGCCTCAATCTTAGGTATTTTGTTGTTAATTTTAGGTATTTTTTGTGCTTTCTTAATCAGTTTTGAAAGTATGATTATTGCTATTATCGTAGCGATATTAGCCTTATTTTATGACAAATTCGGAAAACATTATGCCATTTTAGGACCAATTAATATGGGATTTTGCCGAGGAGGAAATTTATTATTAGGAATGAGTGTTGCGGTGTCTGCCTTGCAAAATTGGTGGTGGATAGGTTTTATTCCAGTTTTATATATTGCTGCCATCACCATGATTAGCCGAGGAGAAGTTCATGGAGGAAATCAATCAGTTCTTTATTTTGCAGGGTTTCTGTATGTGGTCGTAAGTATTTCTCAAATCATTTTTTCTTATTTTTCGGGAAATATTTTGATTACATTACCCTTTGTAATTTTACATATCTATTTGATTTTTAAGCCTTTAATAATCGCAATTCAAAATCCAATTGGTTCAAATATTGGCAAAGCCGTCAAAGCGGGCGTTCTTGCTTTAATCGTAATGGATGCGGCTTGGGTGAGCGTATCGGGCAACTATACCATGGCAATTATGGTTTTGTTGTTATTACCTTTATCAATCAAAGTCGCAAAGGTTTTTGCGGTTACGTAGAAACCGATTCCTAATATAATTTGTATGGGATTAATTGTATGATAAGTTCCCAACTGAGACGTAAAGTCCTTTCAAATAGACTCCATTAATAGGTTAGAAACTTGTTATACTTATAAACAAATGACTCAAATACATCAATCATTTCAAGTGCCATTTACGTATCATGTGATTTTTACGGAAAGTATGTTTTCGCTTGAAAATGAGACTTT
>JAYUIP010001030.1:0-1210 GCA_043765945.1 Arcicella sp. | reverse complement strand
TATACACACAGCAAGAGAGTCAATATGTAATAAATCTTTTTCATGATATTAGCCCCCCAGCCCCCAGAGGGAGAGTTTTTAAAGTTTGAAATTAATCTCACACAATGGGGATTGTGAGTTTTTATATTATTTTGATTCGCTGGATAAAACCCCCTCTCAGGGGCTATAGGCTAAACTCCCCCTCTGGGGGTTGGGGGGCTAAGTTCTTTCGCTTCCTCCTTGATACAGGTAATTGCGTTTCGTCCTTCAAAAAAAGATGCGTAATATGCTTTATATCAACTTCTTGTGTATCTTTCACGTGCCTTTTATTGACACAATATGCCCGATGAATCCGAACGAAAGAATCGTTTAATGAATGTTGAATATGATACAGTAGGGTTCGGGGCGAAATTTTTACCTTGCCATTATAGAGGTGAATGAGCGTATAATTGACATTGCCTTGTAAATAAAGAATATCATCAAAAGGAATTTTATCCTTACGCTTGTGCTTGTTGGGTAACAAGAAAAATCTGGAATTATTGAGTTGAGTTATCATTGCTTTATGAGGTAAATTTGACAATACAAATTTCATCACAACGCAAACCAATGTAAATCCTTAAATTAGGGGAAATCGTATCCTTAATTTTAGGGATATTTGATTAATTGTTCCTTCCCGAAATACTATTTATAAAAAATTTGTACACCGAGACATCCCCCTGCCCTTTGAAGAGGGTAGGGGGATGTCTCGGTTGGTAAAATAACTGTTAGACTTTCCCATGAAAAACACACTACTAATCCTTTTCCTCTCCCTCAACCTCACAACCTTCGGACAACGAGAAACTATTGACCGATTGAAAGTTGAGTTGAAAAAAATTGAGGAAATGCCCGAATCCTATACCCGTGACACGATGTGGTCGAGGAAGGCGAAGGTTTTGATGTATCACTATACGTTTATCAACACCGATTCCGCTTTGATATATACGAAGAAACTTTTAGCGATTTCTGAAAAGCGAGGTACTGAAACCAATATCATTCATAGCTATAATTATTTTGGGTATTTATACGGCTTGGAAGGCAATCATTTTATGGCTGCCCAAAATTATTACAAAGCCCTTGGAATGGCTGAAAAAAGCAAAGATGAAAAACGGATTTTGGATAGCAAACGTAATTTAACCGAAGCCTATATCAATTTAGCAGATTATGATAAAGCCTTCAAATTTGGACAGGAAGC
>JAYUIP010001029.1:0-3744 GCA_043765945.1 Arcicella sp. | reverse complement strand
TTGATGTATATTCCCAATAATCTCCGTTATTATCTGTCTTTTTAACCACTGAAATGGTTGGTTTTAAGGGATTTACGCAAAACGAATCTGCTCTGGCTACATTATAAAAACTACTATTCCCATCTTGAAAAGCATTCACTTTCACTCGCCCAGCCGTACCTGTGAGGGTAATACGTCTGTTTGAAATATTGGCGGGTCCATAAACAATTGATAAACCAATTGCTAAACTTGAACTTGCCGAAACCGTTACATCAAAAGCAGGGTCGCCAACTAATTTATCAGGAATTTTAGTCATGCTAATCGTTTGATTCTGTTTGGTTGGCAAAGCACGAGTTCCCACCGTGTACCAAACTGCATAAGCTGAATTTCCGATTAAATACTTTTGAGAATTAGCAACACTTTTAATTCTACTTTTCTCCATTGTGATTTGGTAGGTATTCAGAATATTTTTTGCATCTAAATAATTATATAAGACAAAATCATCAGTTCTGGAATATTCTGGATAGCCCAACGTATTGTTTTCATAGATATAATCCAATCCGTCGGTACGTTCAGTATTTACCCCAATTATATAATTCAAGTCATCCTGTTCTATGAAGAAATCGAAGGCAATTATATTAGTGGAATTCTTTGAAAAAGATGGATTTCCGATATTTTCTCCTTCGTCCAAACTGGTAAATAATTTATCAATTTGTCCAGTACCATAATCATTTTTAGAGCCATTCCAAACGTTGATAAAACCCACATCCCAAAATTCAGATTCTCCCCCTGTGGCATTTTTGATAGTGTTGAAAGCATCATAAACAAGGTTTTCACTTTGATGATCCCACTCAATGGCATCAGCATTCTGAACTTGACCAGTGTTTACGCCTTGCGTATAAGTTGGATTATAAAGTGTATAAAGCCTGCTCGTTCCAGCCGATAGATTAAAGACCGCAATTTGTTTATCCGTTGTGGCAACATTAGTTCCTAATTTTCGCAACGCTGCTAATTTCTTCCCATCTTTTGACACCGCTGCGTTTCGCCAAACTCCCGAAGAAGACACATTTTCAACCTTTGGTGTTCCCACTAAATTCACCCTTTTGATGAAACCATCGGCAGGCACAAAATACGCAAAAGTCCCATCATCAGGCACTGTTGGTTTGTGTTCAATCACAATATTTTTAGCTAATTCAACAAAACTATTTGCATCTGCTTCCCCTTTCGTACTTGATTTGTAAAGTATTTTTGTGACTGGGTCATAACTCAACAATCCTTCTGTTCCGATATTCACAGGTACGTCTGCCTTTGGTGCGGGTGGGATTGGAGTTGTGGGGTTTGAAGGCGTTGGCGTTGGAGCATTTCCATCCGTAATTCCAACGGCATCAAAAGCTGCTCTGGCAGCATTTATATCGGCATCTGTCACCCCTGCCGATGCTTTCAGGTCAGTAGCTGATTGAATAACGGCACGGCGTAAATCCAAGAATTTGGAAGTACGAGTTAAATAGAACGCCAAAGCACGATAATACACTTTCTCAGCCTTTGTGAGGTTCATTCCATTTGCCGTTGCGAAGCGATAAAAAGCGTTATTTGGCACGCCTGAGTTGATATGCACACCAAAATTATCTTCCGATCCAGAATAGTACTGGTTCATATTAGAAGGCTGATAACCATTGTCGTTCAAACTTCTACCACCATTATTCGGATTCGATAAGTCCCTTAATGCACCCGTTGGATAAAAACGAGCCACTACCACATCTTCTCCTAATTTCCATAAATCATTGCCCGTTTTAGCTTCAACCAATGCCCCAAAGCAATCGGCTAAGGATTCGTTTATTGCCCCTGATTGCCCTTTGTATTCCAAATTAGCTGTTTTTTCAATAACACCATGCGTCATTTCGTGTCCTGCCACATCCAAACCACCAGCTAAGGGTTTAAAAGCCGTTCCACCGTTTCCGTAGCCCATATATTCACCGTTCCAAAAAGCATTATCAAACCCCTTTCCATTTTCGTCGGTGATATTGATGATGGAGATAATCGTTCCATCACCTCCATTCAGAGACTTCCGACCATGTTTTTTCTCGTAATAATCGTATGCTAATCCTGCGTTATAATGTGCTGAAACCGCCGTAGCATTAGTCCATGTGTTGTTAGTAGAAGAAACTTGTTTTATTGTTAAATCTTCGCTCACTTTTGAGTTAGTGGCATCAATTGTCCAAATAACTCTTTGTGGGTCATCGGCTTTCACCACTTTATTGCCCCTGTTAAACATTGCTCTCGAAGCATCTATCAAATTATAAGAATTTCCCGACAGATAAGTATTTATGGTTCTGTTGAATCCATTAAGGTCTCTTACCGTAGCTGTTGCAACCCCATCAAGTGTGCAAGTGTAGTTGTATTTATCTAAGATTTCACCCGAATTTGCATCAATGACATATACCCATCTTTCTAAAAAATTTGGACGGACTGTTACGTGATATGCCAAACGCTCGCCATCCACTTTTTCATTTTGATGATAAATAATCAGTTCCGTTTTGGGCTTTTCATACTTCAATATCACCATTTCTGTTGCCGTAATGGGTTTTACGATTGATGATTTACTTAAATCTGATATGGCTAACTTACTAACGTTATCACCTGATAATGAAGGTTTTACATTTTCAATTTGGGGCGTTGGATAAAAATGTCCGTTTAATAATGAAACCTCTTCTTTGTCTTTTTTATGCAAAATCATTTCGCCTCCATACACAGGCACACCTTTATACATCTGTTTCATACGCAGATGACTCGTCTGAATTTCATCTTCCTGACTATCAAAAATATTGAGTTCAGCATCTGGATTGACGAGCTTCAAATAAGGCTTCACGGCTTCCAAATAATTGTAAGCAGACGATGCCAAAGCCGACATTCGGGCATTGCGAACCGAACCTTTTTTTATACTCGAAATATTCGTTGGAATCCCCTCAATCATGGAAGGCATACCGTTCTCATCCATCGTAACTTTTAGACCATCTTTCTTAGTAATCAGATTCATATAAGCCTGATTGTCAGTGGGTTTGGTTAAGTATTTTGGACGAGCAATGGTGTTTTGAAACGCTGAATTATCGACAACTTTGTCTGAAGATTCTTGCTGAATAACAATATCCGAACGCTTGACAGTTTTGAATTTATTTTGTGTAAATACAAGATGAGATAAACACAAAATGGAGGAAATGAGTAATAACTTTTTCATGGCGAAAAGAAACCCTTGTGCGGAGGGGTTTTTGGTTGGGGTTATTTTAATGTTGGTTGTACTTTTAGTAAACGATGTCGGTAAAAGGTTATTTTACCAATGCCATAAACCCATCATAAAACGTCTTCACGGAATCCGAAGGCATCTTTTGGTCGCCCCACTGAACTTTATGGGCGAATTTTTTGCGTTCCGAAAACTGAACAGTATATGACATATTACCAGGCTCTCCCGCTTCTTTTTCGTTCAATTTCAAAGCCTCAATTTGCTTAAAAAAGTCCTTCGTTTTGGATTTTGAAAGGGTTTTTACCACCGTAGCTGAATCTTCATTACTGGCTTTATGCAACAATTGACCATCGGGTTTGAGTGTATATTCGTGCCATACGCCCGTGATACCTCCACCCGAAGCAACCGTAATTTGCTGATTTTCAGGCACTGATTTACAACTAAAAATGAATGTTGCGAGCAAGAGAGTAATGTATTTTTTCATATAATAGCCCCCAAGCCCCCAGAGGGGGTGTTTTGAACGGAATGGG
>JAYUIP010001028.1:0-3745 GCA_043765945.1 Arcicella sp. | reverse complement strand
GAATCATCAATGCCTTAGCCAATCTCTCTGACACTTTGTTACTATTGATTATTTGTAACATCATCATCTTGGTGCTGACGTATATCTTAGACGGTCATTTAGGACTTGAACATGAGAGTTATGAAGAAATAAATTACGACAGAATGGATTTGATTCGTCCTGAGAAACGAAATGAAATGCTTTTAAATCTTCGTGAAAGAACTGGGCTTGCCATCCATCGAGTAAAATTTCAGAAAATTGATTTTTCTAAAAATATCGTTAATATTCATGCTTTTTATTACACCCAAAAATGAATCAATGGAAGAAGATAGTTCTGATAATGATGATTAAGAACCTGTTTAAACTTATTCCTTTCGTTGTAAAATAGTTTTATTTTTAACCTGATAGACTAAAATTTACTCACAATGGCTATGCTATTCTTCATAAATTTCAACCCATCAGATTAAAAATGAATTCAATTTCCAATCAAAACGAAAAATTTAAACAGGTTCTAAAATAAATAACTTGTAAAAATGTACTTAATCACTTGAAAACATATTTATTCATACTCCTAATTTTTGTTTTTTGCTCCTTCTCTGTTTTTGCCCAAAAAAAACAGAAAAAGGCGAATAACTCTATTGATAATTCTGAGGTTTCAGTGGAAACTGGAAAAATAACTGGACGAGTAATTTCTATTCAAAATAACAAAGAACAAGCTCTTGAATTTGTGAGTGTTTCGATTTTTAAGGGGAAGGATTCTACTAAAATAATTAGTGGTGGACTTACGGATACGAAAGGTGTTTTTGAGATTAATGATTTGCCTTTTGGAAGTTATCGTGTTGTTATTCAATCGGTTGGCTTTGATAAATGGAAATCTGATAAAGTGAAATTGCAATCTTCGGAAGAAAATTTGGGGAAGATTTTTGTTCAAATAAGCTCAAAAACGCTTGACGAAGTAACGGTTTCGGAACAAAAACAAGAGATGACGATGAGCCTGGATAAACGGGTTTTTAACGTTGGAGCAAACCTGACCACGGTGGGTGGAACTGCCTTGGACGTTTTGCAAAATGTTCCGTCAGTAATCGTTACGCCCGACGGTGAAATTCAGATGCGTGGAAGCGGAAATTTACTGATTTTGATTGATGGTCGTCCTTCTGGAATTACAACTTCCAATCGTCAATCTGCCCTTGAAATGTTGCCTGCCGATGCGATTGAAAGCATCGAAATAATCACGAATCCATCCTCAAAATATCAAGCCGATGGCACTTCAGGAATTATCAACATTATCACAAAAAAAAGTAAGAATGCGGGGTATAATCTTAGGACAAATTTAAACGTTGGGACTCGTGAAAAATATAATGGCAACATCAGTATGAATCTCCAAAAAGGTCGTTGGAATGTTTTTGGAGATTATAATTTGAGAGACTTTAAAAGATTAAATTATCAAACTCTGTTTCGTGAACAAAACAGTAAAAGTGGTAGTAGTGAAATTAATCAGAATTCGGATGAAGTTAATCGAGATATTAATCAAAACATTAAATTAGGGTTTGATTTTTTCATGACAAAACGAGCCACTATTTCGGGATTTGCACTTCGTCGTTTAGCAAAAGATAATAATGAAGAAAACCGTTATAGTATCACAAATTATCCAGAAACTTTCTCAGAACCAAGACTTTACCTCAGAAATGGAATTAAAAAAGGGGAAGATAAAGGCTTGGATTTTTTCTTGGGATATAAGCAAACCTTTGATAAAACTGGCCAAGAATTAACGGTTGATTTTACGAATATAGGCAATAATGGTTATGACGATAATGACTTTATTCAAAACTATTTTTACAGAGAATTTTCAACGCCTTCGCCTTATCTGCAAAAAAGAACAGAGCAAAGTCGAGCAACGAATCAAAATTATACAAGGATTTTACAAACAGATTACGTTCAACCTTTAAATGAAAATGCCAAAATTGAAGCGGGTTTGAGGGTTTCTGTTCGTGAATCTGACAATGATTTTTCTTACTCAGTTTTCGATAAAATGAGCAATACTTTCAAAAAAGATACTCGCAGAAGTAATCGTTTTGTGTATAATGAAAATGTTTTTGCAGGTTATGTGAATTATGGTCAGAAATGGAATAAATGGTCGTCACTAATTGGATTGAGGGCAGAATATACTGACATCGTTATTGACCAAAAAACGGTTTCTAATCTTCTTACCAGAGACTATTTGAACCTATTTCCAAGGATATTTTTAAACCGCCAAATCAACAAACAACAGCAAGTGCAATTGAATTATTCACGAAGAATTAATCGCCCAAGTTATAAGGCTTTAAACCCTTTTGTGAATACGAATGACTTATTGAATTTGTCAACAGGAAACCCTTACTTACAACCCGAAAATGTCAATTCCTTTGAACTGACGCATCTTTATTTCAAAAAAGACTTCTCGCTGAACTCGTCTATTTTTTATAGAAATATTCAAAACTCAGTGGCAAGAGTACGACAAATTATTGGGGGAGATACTACCTTGACTACCTTCCAAAATCTTAATCAAAATAATTCTTTTGGCATTGAATTAATTGCTTCACATCGCTTAGCTAAATGGTTGAGAACCAATGGAAATATATTGGTTTTTCAGTCTGATATTCAGGGACAAACACAGGCAGGGGAATTTAATAGAAGTAATTTGAGTTTGACGGCAAGATTGAACATTCAAGTAAAAGCGAGCAAAAGTTTATCAATACAGTTCTCGAATAATTATCGCTCACCCTTACTTACACCACAGGGAAAAGTTAGTACCATTTATACCTCAGATTTAGGAGCAAAATATGACGCTTGGAAGGGAAAGGTATCAATTAATTTGAGAATAAACGATATTTTCAATACCCAAGAACAAACCATTTTTACGGATGGATTGGGCTTTAATGCCATTAATTTTAAGAAAAATGAAACCCGCTATTTGATGTTGGGAATTCAATATCGTCTATACAAAAAACTAAAAAACCCTACCGAACAGAGAGAGCGAAAAAAAGTGAACGAAGAACAAGCAGGGGATGAACAGTGAAAATTAGAAGTATGGCAAAACATTAATACATTTGATGTTTTGTCAAAAAAGTCTATCCATCAAAACATAAAAATGTTATTATCTCTGTAGATGTAAATATTATATTAAAAGTAAATGGACGACATATTATTATCTGATAAAGTAAAAAACAATCTTATTCTTGGTGAAAGCCATTTCAGAGAGTTTAAGACAGCTTTGGAAGGACGACCTGACAATAAAAAACCAAGATTAACTAAATTAATATGTGCTGACATTGGAGAAGCATTAGTTTCATTTGTTAATGCCGATGGCGGAACAGTATTAATTGGTGTGGAAGATGATGGTACTGTTACTGGAATCCCTCATTCAGAGGATGTATTCAAATTATGCCCAATTCTATTAATACCCACATATACTATGGACAGCAACTTCCATTAAATAGTGCTAATAAACTCGTTTTAGATAGTAAAGTAATCTTATATTTTCTGGTAAATAAAGGTACTACAATGATTTATCAACTTCCAGATGGGAGATGTGTTAGAAGAAAAGATAAATCAATTATGCCTGAATTGGTTGAGTTAATCCAATTTGAAAGGCAAGAAGTTAAATCAAGAGAATATGATAGCCAATTCGTCGATGGTGCGAATGCTACAGATTTAGATGTTAGATTACTTCAAGGTATTGCAGACCAATATATTAAAGGGTTAAGCATTGAAAGATATTTACAGCAAA
>JAYUIP010001027.1:0-3756 GCA_043765945.1 Arcicella sp. | reverse complement strand
GAACTGGTTCAATCCAAAGGGAGGGTGAAAACGTAAAGCTCTCATTATCAGAGTCTTTGGCAATTGTTTTCAAGCATAAAAAGGCATATTTATTAATTTGTTTTGCCACTGCTGCTGGAGCATTGGTAAATTATGGTGCCAACGCTTGGATTCCAACTTTTATGGCACGTACTTATGGGTGGGAAGTCTCAAAAGCGGGAGCATATTACGGTTTGGTATTAGTGATTTCCTCTGTCATAGGTATTTTATTTGGCGGGTGGTATGCTGACAGATTAACTAAAAGAGGATATTTAGATGGACGATTAAGGGTGAATATTTTGTGTGCTTCTCTTTGTATCTGTTCGTGTTTTATTCCACTACTACCACGAGCTGAATGGGCAATTTTAGCAATTTTTATTCCTACATTTTCATTGTCAGCACCTTTTGGGGCAGCCACTGCGGCAATTCAAGAAATTATGCCTAATCAGGTACGTGCTTTGGCATCTTCCATTTTCCTGTTTATTCTGAATATTATTGGCATTGGCTTAGGTCCAACCTCCGTTGCATTAATTACAGATAAAGTTTTCCACGATGAAAACGCCATCCGATATTCGCTGGTTTGTTTATTTCTTTTTGGAGGGACAATTAATCTTATTTGCACTTTATTTGCCTTAAAACCTTATAGAATTGCTATTGCTGATAAAGAGAATAATCCTTGATAATTTAATATTTCGACTAATCTGAAATTTATTTTAAAAATGTGTTAAACGAGCTTATAATGAAAAATACATTAAAAATTTCCTTGTTTTTATTCTTAATTATCTCATTAAAGGGTAATTCTCAAAATACCTTAAAGCAAAATTTTCAAAATCCCCCAAATGCAGCTAAACCAAGAGTTTGGTGGCATTGGATGAATGGAAATATCACAATTGACGGTATTCAAAAAGACCTTGAGTGGATGAACAGGGTTGGAATTGGTGGTTTTCATAATTTTGATGCAAGCTTGGGAACGCCTCAAATCGTCAAAGAAAGATTGACCTATATGACCCCAAAATGGAAAGAAGCGTTCAAATTTACGACCAATTTAGCCGATGAATTAGGGCTTGAAATGGCAATTGCCGCTTCGCCAGGATGGTCGGTTTCGGGTGGCCCGTGGGTTCCTGCAAAGGATGGAATGAAAAAATACGTTTGGTCGGAAACTCGTGTAAAGGGTGGACAAGGATTTCTTGGAATACTCCCAAATGCTTCGACTACAACGGGAAAATTTCAAGATTTACCCATGGAAGCAAGTTTTAGTTCGGGCGTAGTCTCAAAAGTTCCCACTTTTTACCAAGATATTTCTATAATTGCTTATAAAATTCCTGATAATGAGAAACCTTTATCGGAACTCGACCCAATGATTTCTTCAAGTGGAGGGACATTTACGCTTGACCAATTGACGGATGGTAACTTAGCAAAGACAATAATGTTACCTTCTGATACTGAAAAAGGATACGCTTGGATTCAATATCATTTTGCTAAACCACAAACCATAAAAGGTGTAACAGTTGTTGGAGGTGGTGATAAAGGACCTTTTGGATTATATGGTGATTTGAAAGAAGCACGTGGTCTTGAAGTAAGCGATGATGGATTAACTTTTAAGAAAATTTGTTTTATTCCTGCAAGTAATATTCTTCAACAAACGATTGCATTTCCATCAACGACGGCTTCATATTACAGAATAACTTTTAAAAATCTTCCTCCACTTCCAAATTTACAGGCTATGTTAGGCGGAGGAAATGGCGAAGCACCAAAGGCACCTCTCGGAACTGAAATTGCAGAAGTTGTTTTGCATACTTCTACTCGAATAAACGCTTTTGAAGAGAAAGCTGGTTTTTCAACATCTCCAGAAACAGGCAATTTTCTCACGCCACAATCAAATGATTTCATTAAAGAAAATGAGATAATTGATTTAACGTCTAAAGTAAAAACTGATGGGATGTTAGAATGGAATGCACCTTCTGGAAATTGGATGATTTTAAGATTCGGCTATTCATTAACGGGTCATGAAAATCATCCTGCCTCACCCGAAGCTACAGGTTTAGAGGTAGATAAATTGGATAAAACGGCAGTTAAAAATTACCTTGAAAATTATTTAGATCAATATAAAGATGCCACGGGCGGATTGATGGGAAAGAACGGTTTGCAATATATGGTCACGGACAGCTACGAAGCGGGTTCTGCCAATTGGACTGAGAATATGGCTTTTGAATTTGCGAAAAGGAGGGGATATGACCTTAAAAAATGGATGCCAGTTTTGACGGGTAGAATCGTGAAAAGTAGTGAAGAGAGTGAGCATTTTTTGTGGGACTTCCGTAAAACTTTGTCGGAATTGGTCGTCGAAAATCATTATGAACAAATTGGTGATTTATTGCATCAGCGAGGAATGAAACGGTATTCGGAATCACATGAAGACAAACGGGTTTTAGTGGCTGATGGCATGGAGATTAAGAAAAAAGCGGATATTCCAATGTCGGCCATGTGGACTCCTGGGAGTTTGGGAAGGGGAGATAATGAATCTATTGGGTATCAAGCTGATATTAAAGAATCTGCCTCAGTTGCACATATTTATGGTCAAAATTTGGTGGCGGCGGAATCAATGACAGCGTTGGGAAATACTTGGGCATATTCCCCCGAAAGGCTAAAAAGAACGGCAGATATGGAAATGGCAATGGGTTTGAATCGTTTTGTAATTCACACATCCGTGCATCAACCCTCAGATGAAAAATTTCCAGGTTTGGGACTTGGACCCTTCGGACAATGGTTTACCCGACACGAAACTTGGGCGGAACAAGCCAAGCCGTGGACGAGTTATCTTTCACGGAGTTGTTATATGCTTCAACAAGGGAAATTTGTGGCTGATGTGCTTTATTATTACGGAGAAGACAATAATATTACATCCTTATTTAAGGATAAATTGCCCGATATTCCAAAAGGATATGACTATGATTTTATTAACTCAGATGCTCTAATCAACGTTTTAACTGTTATCAATGGAAAATTAGAAACGCCAAGTGGAATGCAATATAGAATTTTAGTTTTAGATGAAAATGCCAAGAAAATGTCTTTGCCCGTTGTTAAAAAAATTAGAGATTTAATTCGTGCAGGAGCAACTGTTACAGGAATTAAACCAGAAATGACACCAAGTTTGAGTGATAATGTTGAAGAATTTAGAGCAATCGTAAAAGAAGTCTGGGAGTCCAATTATAAAAATGTTTCGATAAATCAAATGAAAATGACTACTCTTCAATCATTGGAATCAATACTTCAAAAAATGAAAATTGAGCCAGATTTTACCTACACTAAGCCACAGGAAAAAACAGAAGTTTTGTATGTTCATCGTAAGTTGGCTGACCAAGATATATTTTGGGTAAATAATCGAAATGATAGAGTAGAAGATATCGAAGGAAGTTTCAGAATTATGGGAAAAACACCCGAATTATGGAATTCTCAAACAGGTGAATCCAAAAAAGTTTCTTACAAAATTGAGAATGGAAGAACCATTATTCCTTTACATTTGGAATCTTGGGATGCTTATTTTATTGTATTTAAGAATGCGACAAAACTTGCTAATTTTACAGTCTCTAAAACAACTGAAAAGCAAGTTTTACAGATTGAGACTCCATGGAAAGTTTCGTTCCAAGAGAGGAGGGGAGCCCCTTTAACGGCTATTTTCGATACTCTTTCATCGTGGACAGATAATGTTGATTTGGGTATAAAATATTTTTCAGGCACAGC
>JAYUIP010001026.1:0-1216 GCA_043765945.1 Arcicella sp. | reverse complement strand
TATAGATGAAGGTATCAACACCCGTGAAAGTTGGATTTGGCGTATAAGTAAACGTTCCATCACCATTCATCGCCAGCGTTCCGTTGGTTGGATTTGTTACGACAAAAGCCACTAATGGTCCACCATCTGGGTCGGCATCATTACCGATTATGGTACTCACCACTGGTTTTCCTTTATCCGTTACAAACATATCTGGTAAGGCAATTGGAGCGTTATTTCCCGTTGCCGATGAATAAGGAATCACTTTCAAATTAATCCAAGCCGTATCACATTCCACTGGAATTTGACTGTTACAAATCTTATATTGAACCGAATCCTTACCGACATAACCAATGGCTGGTGTGTACGTATAATTTCCGCTTGGTAACAACGTTAGCGTTCCATGTTTTGGAATTCCGTTCACTCCCGCAACGAGCGTACTCGTGATTGGGAATCCGTTTCCATCATCATTCGTTAAAGCATTTCCAGAAACTGGCGTGCCAACAAAAGTGACGTTTATATCATTGATTGCCAATGGTTTAGTGATTTTATCGTTTGGTATAATGGTGATAATTACCGTTGCCGAATCACACAAACTTGGCGTTCCATTATCACAAACTTTATACGTAAAGCTATCATTTCCTACAAAACCTAAGTTTGGTGTGTAAATATAATTTCCGTTTGGACTCATCGTAATTGCCCCATTTACAGGATTTGAAACTGGTGACATCGTCATGGTTTGTCCTACATTCGGGTCAGAGTCATTCAAAGCAACCGTTCCAGTTTTTGGTAAATTCACCTTCGTAATTGCCACGTCATTTTGAGCGTTTGGCGGTAAATTAGTAGTAGCTGGTGCCGAGCTTGGTTTCACATCAATTTCAACCGTTGCGGTGTCGCACAATACGGGCGTTCCGTTATCACAAATCTTGTATTTAAAGGTATCAATTCCAGTAAATCCAGGGTTTGGCGTGTACGTATAAGCCCCCGTTGGACTCAACGTTATCGTTCCGTTGGTTGGATTACTGATGGTTGAAACCGTTAAAATATCTCCTAAATCTAAGTCAAAATCATTACCCAAAACCGCTATCGTTACAGACGTATTTTCAAAAGTTTGCTTTGTATCGTTCGTTGCCACAGGCTTATCGTTCTGTGGTGTTGGCGGAGCAATCACGTTGATGTACAACATGGCTGAATCACATTTTATTGGGATTTCGTTGTTGCAAGCCAAGTATTTCAC
>JAYUIP010001025.1:0-1217 GCA_043765945.1 Arcicella sp. | reverse complement strand
GACGCACGCCGCAGGTTTTCCAGAAGATAATCCCTGGGGCGACCGCCAACTGGCAATTTCGGATGAAACGATGCTCAACATGTTCAAAAAGGGTATTTCATTTTCCAACACGCCAGGCACGGCGTATGAATACAGCAATATGGGTTTTGCCATGTTGGGATATATTATCAAAAAAGTGAGTGGACAGCCTTACCAAACCTATATTAATGAAAATATTTTGAAGCCTTTGGGAATGGTAAACACCTACTGGGATTATGCCAAAGTGCCTCAAAATCAATTAGTTAAGGGTTATAGATATTTGGATGAAAACTGGGTAGAACAGCCTATGTTGGGCGATGGTGCGTATGGTGCAATGGGCGGGATGCTCACAACGATGGATGATTTTGCGAAATATACCGCCTTTCATCTTTCGGATGCGGTATCGGAAGAAAAGGAATCGCCCGTTTTGAAGCGAAGTTCTTTGCGAGAAATGCACCAACCTTGGAATTTGAGTGCTTTTAATACGGAAAATAAAAACGCTAATGGTAAATTAATGCCTTTCGTTTCAGCGTATGGATACGGTTTGCGTTGGGTGGAAGATGCCGACCATAAAATCGGCGTTGGACATTCGGGAGGTTTGCCAGGCTTTGGCAGTAATTGGAAAATTCTTCCAAAATTTGGGATTGGAATTATTGCTTTTGCCAATCGAACTTATGCTCCCGTGAGTGGATTGAACGTGCAACTTTTGGATACTTTGGTGGCTTTGGCTCATTTGAAACCTCAACCTTTGGCAGCTTCTCCCATTTTGAAACAGCGTCAAAAGGAGTTAGTAAACCTTCTGCCAGCATGGAAAAATGCGGAAGTTACTACTGTTTTTGCGGAGAATTTTTTCTTAGATTATTTTCCGAATAGTTTGAAAAAAGAAGCGGAAGGGATTTTTAATAAAGTAGGTAAAATATTGAAAATCAATGAGATAGTTCCAGAAAATAATCTTCGTGGAGCTTTTATTATGGAAGGAGAGAAGGGGAATATCGAAGTAAGTTTCACGCTTTCACCCGAAAATCCTGCCTTGATTCAAGAGTATAATATTCGGGAAATTAACAAACGAAATTAGACCACGGATTAAGCGGATTTACACAGATTTTTTATTAAATCCGTGTAAATCTGTACCATCTGTGCAATCTGTGGTCTAATTCATAGGTCTAAGTCTCAGCAAATTCCCAACACCTTCCGAATCC
>JAYUIP010001024.1:0-1220 GCA_043765945.1 Arcicella sp. | reverse complement strand
TTGTTCCGCCAATATCAATACCTAAATACTCAGTTGCCATTAAATGATACGTTATTTTTATAATTGTGGGTTGAAGGTAATCAAGTTTCAAAATTAGTGTATATTTTTCAAAACATCATCTTTTATGTTTGGTAGATGTTGGAATACATTAATTTCAAGTAAATAAATTCGATTAAATAATCGTTTACAATTCTGTATATTTGTAATTGAACTCAAATACATTACTGGTCTAAATATTATTCACAATTTTCTTAAATAATAACTATGTACACAACATATCATTTAACATCAGCACAAGAAGTTAACGAAGATATTTTAAACGCTATTAGAGTTACTTTTAAGTCTAAACCCATTACGATTATTGTGGAGGAAGACGAATCTGACTTTGAACTTACTAACGAAATGAAAACTATTTTAGATGAAAGGTTAGAAGAGGACGTAAGTACGTATGTAGGTGCAGATGAGTTCATAAATCAACTAAATAAAAAATATGGCATATAAAATTATCGTTTCTCCTCGCACTCAAAAAGAGGTTGAAAATGCCATAGATTATTATTCATCACTCAGTGACGATGCACCGTTAAACTTCGTTCAAGCAGTGAAAGAAACTTTTGATTCTTTATCGGTGAATCCCTTTTTCAGAATTAGATATAAAAATGTTAGAGCGTTAAAAATTAACAAATTCCCGTATTCTATTTATTTTGCAATCAATAAAAATGAGCAAATCGTACGGGTGCTATCGTGTTTTCATAACAAATTAAATCCGAACAAAAGACCACGTTACTAATCAAAACACCCTTTCATGCTTCCCTCCTAAACCTGCATTTTTCAGTTGCTCAACCATTTCAAAAACGGCTGGACACACTTGCGTATTCTCCAATGTCAAAGGTAGAATTCCTGCCATATTCTTTCGGTCGGTATGCGGATATTCACGGCACGCTTTCGGGCGGTGGTCGTAGATAGAGCAATAATTATCCGAACCTAAAAACGTGCAAGGAGACGAATTGAGGACATAATCACCGTCAGAATCCAAATGTAAATGTTGCTTTACGAGTTCCGCAGGACGAATTCTGAGGTGTTTTGCGATTCTATCAATATCCACATCCTTAAAAATAGGACTCGTTGTTTTGCAACAATTGGCACATTTCAAACAATCAATTTCTTCAAAAACTTCTTCATGTTTCGTATGAAATTCTTGGTCTAAATTCTTGATTTTCTTG
>JAYUIP010001023.1:0-1221 GCA_043765945.1 Arcicella sp. | reverse complement strand
GAATGTGGTTCTCGGATTTGAAAGGAAATGTGGCTTCACCAAATCAACATTTTTCAGTAAAATCAGGTGAATTAACTGAATTCTGTGACGGAACGGCTGTTTTAACTTATACGGCTTGTGTGATAGGTGGCGGTGCAGGAGACTGTATCACGGCAACGGTTAATTATTCAGGACGTACAGGAACACCTCCAGTGGGAAGTCCAGTTTCGAATACGCACTGCACGAATTACAATCCAAATGTTGCTGATTGGTATTATTATCCAGTATCAAATGGAACATTCACAGGTGCGGGTATTTATGCAGGTTTAGCAGGTACTTACACGCAAAATATGGGTGCTTTCCAAGTGGGTACGGGTGGTAGTTTAAATGATATTTCGAAATTTGGAGCGAGTTCTTGGTTCAAAATTAACATCACAAATGGTGGTACTAATAACTGGACAACGGCTTCAAAAGACGGAGATATTAACATTAACTTAGGAACTTCAACAACGATTGCTTCGGTAACGGCAACGGCTAATCCAAAAGCAATTTGCTCGGGCGATAAAGTTGAATTAACGGCTACGCTTGATTTAAACTCTAAATCAGCTAACTGTTCGCCTTCGTATGCGTGGGTAGGTTCAAATGGATTTACCAGTACGCAAGCAACGGCAACAAATACGAACGTTACGACTTCAACTACTTATACCGTAACGGTTACTTTTACGGCGGTTAATGGTAGTAAATGTTCAGTAACGGCAACAACGGGTGTAACGGTTAACCCAATTCCAAATCCTCCAACGGTAACACCAGCGGCAATTTGTGGAACGGGAACGGTGACATTGGGAGCAACTTGTTCAACTGGGACGGCACAATGGTATTCATCCGCAACGGGTGGAGCATCAATTGCGACAGGGGCAAGTTTCACAACACCAAGCATTTCAGCAACAACTACTTATTATGTATCGTGCAAAACAGATGCTACTTGCGAATCAGCAAGAACGCCTGTGACTGCAACGATTAACCCAATTCCAGCAACGCCAACGGTTAAACCAGCGACAATTTGTGGAACGGGAACGGTAATCTTAGGAGCAACTTGTACGACAGGAACGGCTCAATGGTATGCCGCTGCGACGGGTGGAGCATCAATTGCCACAGGTGCGAGTTTCACGACTCCAAGTATTTCAATAACAACTACTTATTATGTAAGTTGTAAAACGGATGCTACTTGTGAATCGGGTAGAA
>JAYUIP010001022.1:0-3774 GCA_043765945.1 Arcicella sp. | reverse complement strand
ATGATTGCGTTTGAGAAGAAAATACGTCACGATAAAGTTTTATTGATTGGAAACAGTGGAATTCCTTGGCAAGATTTCTTAAAATCAGATGTGAATATGCTTTTTGAAATGTAACTTGCAAAAATCACGCTTACACAAGTTTTTTAATACTAAAATGCAATCCCCAAAATTCAAAATATACTCGTCTTCCGCAGGTTCAGGCAAGACTTATACACTTGCAAAGGAATACATCAAATTAGCCCTTAGAACCACTTCCCCTTGGTATTTTAATCATATTTTGGCAGTAACTTTTACTAAAAAAGCCTCCGAAGAAATGAAGGAGCGGATTATGAAATACCTCCGCCAATTTGCCAGCGACGACCCAAATGATCGAGAAGATTCTAAGGGTATTTTTCAACAAATATTGGCAGAATTACAGGAAGATGGCGTAGTAATTGATGAGCGAGAGTTACGTAATCGTGCCAGCAACACGTTCAGACACATTATTCACGAGTACTCAAATTTTTCGGTTTCAACGATTGATTCTTTCGTCCAAAGAATTGTGGCAGCTTTTACAGAAGAATTAGGATTCCCTTTCAACTTTGAAGTAAATCTTGATTCGGGCGTGTTGTTGGATGCCGCCGTTGAGCAATTATTTCAGAAGGTTAACACGGAGAATTTCGAGCAAATTACCGAGGCAATTCAGAGTTTTGCGATGGAAAAAGCCAACGAAGGCAAATCATGGAACCGTTTGCCCGAAGAGTTAGCATCGTTTGGAAGAAGTCTGTTGTCTGATCAATTCCAATCGTCTGTTGAACTTCTCTCTGAAATGCAACCCGCTGATTTTCTGACGATTGAGGAGAAATTGAAAACGTATTGCGGACACATAGAAACCAAGATAAAAACGATTACAAATGTTGCTTCTGAATCCATTTATGAGGCTGATATTGACATTGAAGATTTTTATTATTCAAAAAACGGAGTCGGAGCATACTTCCAGAAATTGCAATATACCGACGTTTTTTATAAGGCAAACTCATACGTTCAAAAGGCTTTGAAGGATGATATGTGGTATTCAAAAACTTGTAAAAAAGATGTTTCCATACGAATTGATGGCGTGAAAGACGAATTGAGAGCCTATTTAGAGGAAATTGTTAAAATTCACCATAATGAAAAACCAAAGTTTATTTTATATAAAGAAGTATCAAAACAGCTAAAAAAGTTAGCTTTATTAAGTCAATTAAAAAAAGAAATTGCTGATATTCAGAATGATACAGGACAAATTCATATTTCTGAATTCAATCGTAAAATTCTTGAAATCGTGATGACCGAGCCTATTCCGTTCGTGTATGAACGCTTAGGCGAAAAATTTAACCACATTCTCATTGATGAATTTCAAGATACTTCCACCTTGCAATGGCATAATTTCCTGCCTTTGGTGGAGAATTCCTTAGCAAACGGACATTTCAATTTGGCAGTTGGCGATGCTAAACAGTCCATTTATCGTTTCAGGGGTGGTGAAATGGAATTAATTGTTCATCTCCATAAAGAGAATTTGGAGGCGTTGGTAATGGGTCACGAAGAGAATGATTTTTTGATTGATCGTTATCAAAGTATTCGCCAATATCTAAAACCCGAAAACCTTACCACCAACTATCGGAGTGCCAAAGAGATTATTAAATTCAATAATGATATTTTTAAATTTATAAAGGAATCGCCTGATAATGAGGCAATTGCACCGATTTTACCAAAGGTTTATGACGAGTTTTTTGCCCAAGAAATTCCCCTAAATTCAAGGTCGGGCGGACACGTAGAAATTGATTTTCTGACGGGCGACGGTGAAGACGAATTGATGATTGATAGAATCCTTGAAATCATACGAGAAAGTCTTTCAGCGGGATATTCATACCAAGACCTTGCGGTGCTTTGTCGCAAAAATGCTCATGCTCGTGTTGTGGCTAATTGCCTGAAGGAAAATAACATTCAAGTCATTTCTTCCGACTCACTGAATTTGAATTTTTCCGAGGCGGTCAATCTCACGATGGCATTGATGAAAGTGATTCAAAATCCTGAAAATACTTTGGCAAAATATGAAGCAATTTATCTATTTTATCGAGTGGTTTTAAGACAAATTCCTGATACTAACGAAAGCCAAATTATTAAGCAAGCCATTGAAAATAAGGATGTTAATCAATTTTATCAATTAATAGAAAAGCAAGGATACCGATTGCATTCATTTAGTTTACAACAGATGGCTTTGTATGAAGTCACTGAGAAAATTATTAACACTTTCAACCTTTTTGAACATTACAAAGAATTAGATTTTTTGTTCAGATTCTTAGATGTTGTGCTGGAATTTCAGACTAAGAAAAGCACCCATCTCACCGATTTTTTGCAATTTTGGGAGCAGAAAAAGAATGTTCTTTCGATTTCCACGCCCGAAGGTCAAGATGCAGTAACGGTCACGTCCATACATAAAGCAAAAGGTTTGGAATATCCAGTAGTCATAATTCCCTATTGTCACTGGACGATGGATACGGGTTTGTATTCTGAAATTTGGGCAAATTTACCGAAAGAAGTAGAGTTCAAATCGACCTTTATTACTTCTTTAAAAACTTCCCCATTACGGATTACGTCAAAATTATCGGAGACAATTATTGCCCCACAATATCACGCTGAGAAGGAAAAAACGTTTTTAGAAAGCCTAAATATGCTCTATGTTGCTTTGACTCGACCAACCGATCGATTATATTTAATTGTTAAAAAAGATACGTTTAAATTTGATAAAACCGTCGGCAATCAATTATACCGTTTTGCCGAATGTCCAGAAATTGAAAAGGGTGATAGATACCTTAAAATTGTGAATCAAGGAGAGCGAAAGAAAATCAAGGCAGATGATAATAAAGAACTGCAAGTAATTGAAATTCAAGCAATTGAGAGTTCCGAAAAAAGTAATACTATTAAATTAAGACAATCAGCGGAACGACTTTTTGATATTGAATCCTTTGAGAAAAGCCGTGATTATGGGAACAAAATTCATAATACTTTTGCCAAAATTAAAACGATTAATGACGTTGAGAATGCATTGCAAGAATCCATCAGAGAGGGTTTGATTATGGAAAGTGAATTGGGTGATTTAAGAGCTAATATCCTTAAAATTATTAATTTAGAAAAAATAAAACCTTTATTTTCTGTTCATCAAGATTTAGTGAAAAATGAACGTGAAATATTGATGCCCAAGGGAAATCCGCTACGCCCCGACCGAGTTGTGAGACTAAAAGACCGAATTGTGATTTTGGATTATAAAACAGGGTCAAAATCGAATATGCATAAAATTCAATTACAGCAATACATGAATATTTACCGTGCCATGGGACATCAAAAAGTGGAGGGAATTTTGGTTTATTTAGAGGGAGAGGAGGTTATTGTGGTTGTTTAGGTCACAGAGTTTTGCACTGAGTTTCACGATTTCAAACGGAAGCCTTCGGTTTTCACCGAAGGCTTCCGTAAAACACGCACATAAACTTTAAATTTAGTATAATTTAACTTTTACCAAATAAAGAAGTCAAAAAACTTCGTGAACCTATGTGAAAAACTCAGTGATACTTCGTGACCCAAAAGCTATGCTCCGAATAGCTTAACCTCAATCTTATTTTTCTCTTGGTATTGTGTCCAAATATCTCGTACTGCCTGTTTTCCTTTTTCTCCGATGCACAAAATTGCCACGGTTCCGCCTAAACCACCACCCGTTATTTTGGCTCCGTAAACTCCTCTATTTCTTGCCAAATAAGCCAT
>JAYUIP010001021.1:0-1221 GCA_043765945.1 Arcicella sp. | reverse complement strand
CCGACAATAATACAGGTACTTTCCCCATTCAAAGTGAACGTTTATTTAACGCAATCAAGGGACATGGAGGAACAGTTAGGTTTGTTCAATTGCCTTATGAAAGTCATGGATATGCAGCCAAAGAAAATATTTTGCACATGCTTTGGGAACAACATGAGTGGTTGGAAAAGTATGTGAAGGGAAGTAAAATACGTTAAGAAAATAAAAAACGGATAATTGATTTTAGATAATTATTCGTTTTTATTATATTCACACAAAATTAAACGTCTAATAAACTTCTCAAAAAATGAAAAAGAAAATTTCTATCGTTATTTTACTCAGTTATTGTTTTGTTCAAATGGTTTTTAGTCAGAGTACAATGACTAATACAACCAAAGATGCTTTGAATAATTTGTCTGGTTCTCAAAAAATAAGTGCTAATTCTGTTTTGTACGGTATTCCAACGCCACCCTCAGAAATTGTAGGAGATTTCTTTTATGACTCTACTTTCGTTCCTGCAAAAGTAGTTTTAGTAGGCGATAAGACTGTTTATGAAACTTTTGCGAGATTAGACATGAAAAATAAAGTGCTGGAAATCAGAGAAATAGGAGGAAATCGTTGGATTGAAAATAATAAAATCAGTTTCTTTACACTCAGTATGAATAATACGCTTGAACCAACTTTATTTTTTAATATTAAAAATTTTATTAACGAAGATGAAGATAAAACAGGTTTTTTTGAGGTCCTGCAAGATGGTAAAGGACTTCTGTTGCAACATACAAAAGTGAGTGTTCGTAAACCTACATATAATACTGCACTCGGTACAGGAGATTTGAATTCCAAGGTTATGCGGGAGAATGAATATTATTACGCTTTTGATGGTAAAGCGAAAAGAATTTCTAACTCAAAAAAGAGTATGATTGCCATTTTTGGGGATAAAAAAGATGCTGTTACCAAGTTCATTTCGCAGAACGATGTGGATTTAAAGACAAGAAGTGGATTGAGTAAACTTTTTAATTATTACGAATCGGTTAAATGATTTTAAAAAGATTGAGCGGAAAATATAATCCGCTCAATCTATAAATTCAACCCACCAAAAGTTCTGCGTTCAAGTTTATTCCCTCACCTTTCAGTTCAATTACCTTCCTAACTTCAAAAAGATTTTTCTGTAAGTTTTTTATCTTCTTTTCACGCATTTTCACTTCTTCTTCGTTGCTTTCTGCATTGATTTTGTTTTCGTGA
>JAYUIP010001020.1:0-3776 GCA_043765945.1 Arcicella sp. | reverse complement strand
TTAATGCGAGTTTCAAGTATTTCTTGGGCGTTTGCATCACGGGAGTAACATAAGCCAGCAAAATAAACGGCGAAGACCAGTTGAACAATTGAAATTTTCATAATTTTAAGCCATAGATTATGGTTGGATGAATTTTTTTTCATTATTTTTGAGCGTTTTTGTGATTTTGTAACAATTTGAGCAAAGCAATTACCTTCATTCTTTTATTAGAATGTAAAGTTTAACGGTAATCCGAGTCGGTGATGTTCAGACCATCACCGACTCTTTTTTTAACCTACTATTTTAAATTTTTTGTGTTCTTAATTTTGACATCCTTTTCCATAAATAAATATTTCACCATCCACGATTTCATATTTAGCTTGAATAAGTTCACAAATAAGATTAAGTTGTTGATATAAAGTTTGATTTTGCAAGGTTGCCGTGATAGAACACTTATCAAAAACCTCTTTATCGAAACTTATTTTTACGCCATAAATATGTTCAAGGGTATTAAAAACCTCCGAAACCTTTGTTTCCTCATAGTTTAAATTGACATTTTTTGAAACCGTACTGAGTTGTATTGGCTTATCTACCAGTGTTTTAAGTATTAATTCTTGATTTTTTTCAAAAACAGCTTTTTGATTAGGTACTAACACAATTTCGGCAGAAAGGGCATTCACATCTTTGGGTTTCTCATCTTGTTTATAAACCGTCACTTTTCCCGTGCATACTGATACTGAAATATCAAGGTCTTTTTCGTAAGCCTTTATCCTAAAACTTGTTCCCACAACTTTCGTTACCAATTTTCCAGTATGAATCAAAAATGGTTTTTGAGCATCCTTCGCTACCTCAAAAAATGCTTCTCCTGTCAAAAATACCTCTCGTTTTTCTTTGCCAAATTCGTTTCCATACAGTAACTCACTTTGTGGTTCTAAGGTAATTTTACTTCCATCCGACAATTCAAATATTATAGCCTGATTGCCATTATTGAAATGAATGGCTTTTTGATTATTGGATGCAACATGATTAAAATATAGTGTACCTTTTACATTCTTACCCAAAAACCAAAAACCAAAACCAAGAATCAAGGTAATCGAAGCCGCAATCCGAAGCCAATTTTTTTGATAAAATTCTACTTTTGGCGTTTTCTGTTGTATTTCATTCAAAATATTTTGAATTCCATCATTGATTTCTTCTTCATCAAAAGCACTCAAATCTTTTATTTCCAAAGCGATAACCAGAGATTTGGCGGATTCGATTATTTGTATTTTTTCAGGATTTATGTCAAGCCAATTTTCCCAAAATGTGTCGTTTGAAGGAAGTTCCCCCAAAGACCATTTTCGAAAATAAGTATCTTGAATAAATTCTTCAACGCTAAAATTATTGTAATTTTTCATAAAAAACATGATTATTACTTGTCTCTACGGTAAAGAGACAAGTAGTTTAATCTGGTACTGAAAAATTAGCAGAAAAATAAAAAGTTTGAAAGCAGCAACACAAACCAATTTTGACGAATAGATTTGATTGCCTCATGGATGAGATTGACAACAGAACGATAGTTGATTGCCATAATATTAGCAATCTCTTCGTAAGAAAGATTTTGGTTAAAACGCAGAAAAATGGCTTCTCGCTGACGTTTAGTTAATTTCTGGAGTTCTAATTGGAGTTTTTGGAGGGATTCATTTTCGGTTTCGCAAGTAATTAAATAGGTTTCGATATTAAATTCGACATCAAAATTGAGGTCGTCTGAAATGCTTTCGGCTTCCCTAAACCACTTCAATCTTCCACTTTCTCGGATAATATTTTTGCGTAATGATTGAAATAAATAAGATTTTACTGAAACTACATCTGACAGATATTCTCTACGATTCCAGATTTCGACAAACAAGTCATGAACGCTATCTTTAACAAATTCTTTATCCCGATAAAAACGATAACCATAATTGATTAATAATGGATAATATTGATTCAACAACGTTTCAAAAGCGTTCCTATCACCTTTTTTGAAGGCTTGCCAGCGTTGAGAATCATCCGTATTTTCTGTATATGATTTCTGTTTTATCAAATCCAATAAAGTCAGTAAACAGTTAAAGATAAAATCTATTATAATATACTTTAATTGGTTACAATTCTCTTATTGGGACTAAAGTTAAGATAGCGTAGTGTAAGTTGCTGAAAAACAGTAAGTTGCCATGAATAATGATTTCTTACTTTGTTCTGTAAATAACTAATTTTCAGAGATTTAGCTTTGAGCAACAGGATTCAAATTTCCCGTCCTCTCTTCTTAGTAAACCCTTTGACTTCTACCCCTACAAAAGTTAGTATCTTGTAGAATGTTCTGCGACTCCCAATCTTGAAAGTCTTCATAACTTGAGCCGTTGTTTGTTTTCTGCATCGTAGATTTCTTTTACTGATTCGGCAATCACTTGATAAGCTGGTAATTGGTTGCAATTCCCTTATTGGGACAAAAATTTACCCAAAGTGTGTCGCTAACCCCTCAAATGTAATTTATCAAAGTGAAAAATTTTAAAGAGTAGTAGTGAAACATTTTCTTATTTTTAATAAAGAAATGCCTACGAGTTTTACTTAATATGACTATAATTATACAACGTTTCATATGCTACTAAAACGGCTTGACACATAAACGATAAGTATATGAATATCAAGGAGTTAAAAAGAAATAAAAAAATCGTAACTTAGTACTTTACCTACGAAAAGTAGTCGAAAGTTACCGTGCAGGATTTGTTTCTTCCAAAGAATTAAAGACCGAATTGCACATGGATTTCAAACGTGTTCGACAGCTTAACCGTTGGTACTTTAAGCATCGAATTATTCCGTATTTAAAATCTAAAAGACGAAAACAAATGAAGCCAGAACCCAATAAAGTTAAGGACTTAGAAGCCAAAATAAAATGGCTCGAAAAAGAGAATGAAATGCTCAGGATGAAATCCATCGCTTGGGAAACGCTGGTGGATATCGCCGAAGAAACGTTGGATATTTCCATCAAAAAAAAGTTCGCACCCAAGCCGTTGAAAAGTTAAGCAGTCGCTACCCTTTATTGGGTATGGCTTTACTATGTTCATGGTTTGGGTTTTCCCGTCAGGCTTGGTATGCGGCTATCAAGCAAATGGAGAAGAATGTGTTTGAATTTGACTTGGTTATTGCTGAAATTAAACAGATTCGGAAGCGTATTCCTGGGATAGGCTCTGGGAAATTATATGAACTTATAAAACCGTTCTTTTTTTCCCATCAGTTAAAAATTGGTCGTGATAAACTGCACCAATTGATGAAAAAAGAGGGTCTATTGGTCAAAAGGAAGCATTATAAGGTGGTGACTACTCAGTCAGACCACAATTATAAAAAGTATCCCAATCGGGTAAAAGATTTTATTCCGATGGGTACTAAACAGCTCTGGGAGAGTGACCATGACCTATATTCAGGTGGGTCGTGGTTTTGTGTATTTATCGTTGATTATGGATGCTTTTTCTCGGAAAATTGTGGGCTGGGCTTTACAACCCACTTTGAAGGTAAAAGGTCCCGTGGGGGCTTTGAAAATGGCTTTGCAAACTCGTAAAAAGAAGACCGAATTAATTCACCATTCTGACCGTGGGGTGCAATATTGTTCTTGGGCTTACGTAGATTTAATCCAAAAAGCGGGTATCAAAATGAGTATGTGTTCTTCGACAAAACCTAATGAAAATTCGATGGCTGAAAGACTCAACCGAACCCTAAAAGAAAAGTTCAATTTGGGCAATGGTTTTGTGTCGGAAGAGGTAGCTTTGAAGGCGATTCCACAG
>JAYUIP010001019.1:0-1222 GCA_043765945.1 Arcicella sp. | reverse complement strand
CCAGCCGTTATCGAACCAGCCGTTGAACGAAAAATTGGTTTATCAGCATTTTCATTGATGGCATTAAATCCCGATGATTTCTTTTCGGCAGATTGGGCGAAGGAAAAAGGGTTGTTTATAGAAACTTTTGAAGATATTGAAAAACTGGACAAAGCCGTAGAAAATTTAGCAAATCGTTTGAAAACCTATAATCCAGAGGCTTTAACGGAACTCAAAAAAATTCTTTGGAAAAATACAGATCACTGGGATGAATTATTGATGGAAAGAGCCGAGGTTAGTGGACGATTAGTTTTGAGTACGTTTACGAAAGAAAAATTAAAAAAGAATTAGCAGTTTTAAGTATATTTGATAAAAATCTGATAATGATATGGAATTATTAATAGAAGAAGTAGCAACAGAGAGAACACTTTCAGACTACGAAATTGAACGCAATAAACCAATGCCAACACTAATTCATGGAATCGTACAAGCCAATATTGGGTTTGAACTTAAAACAGCTTATCGTCAAAAATATTTAATTGCTTCTGAGGTAACATTAGATACTTTGCCAAAAGGCTCTACACCAGATTTATTAGTTTTACCAAATCAAAAGGTAAATCTAAGTGGAGAGGTTCCTGCCAGATATGCAATACCTCCACTTGCTACAATTGAAATTCAATCTGCCTCTCAAAGTTTAGACGAAATGGTCAATAAGACACTGGTTTATTTTGATTTTGGCGTAAAATCTTGTTGGATAGTTCAGCCAAGAATTAAAGCAATTATTGTTTTTAGTAATCCAGATGAATACAAATTCTTTCATCACGATGATATTTTGAGAGATTCCTTATTAGATATAGAAATTGATTTACAGAAAATTTTTGAATAAATGAATATCCTCCGAAAATTAGGCTTCTTCTCAGCTTTTACCATTCCTTTATTTGCCATTGGCGGATATTACTTAGGCGGTTGGTGGAATTTTTCTTCCATCATTATCACCTATATTGGACTCCCAATTGCAGATTTTTTAATTGGAAAAGATTCTATAAATCCAGACGAAAACACCGTTTCAGACCTTTCAGAGGAACGTTTTTATCGCTTCACGACCTACGTGTGGGCGTATGTGCAAGTGGCAACCGTATTTTGGGGTGCGTACGTATTTGCCTACGGAAGCATTGGCGAATGGTATTTCAAACTGGCTTTTTTAATGGCAATGGCAAACGTAACGGGAGGAGTTGGCATTACC
>JAYUIP010001018.1:0-10687 GCA_043765945.1 Arcicella sp. | reverse complement strand
GAAAACCGATGGGCTTTCTGAGTTTATTAGGCATCCATTATATACAGGAACATTAATGTTTTTTTGGGGTACGTTTGGCTTTTTCGCTACGGAAACTTACTTCACAACTGCCTTAATCATAACGATTTATGTTAGAATCGGGATTTATTTTGAGGAGAGAAAGTTGGTAAGAGTTTATGGCAAAGAGTATGAGGACTATCGGAAAAATGTACCAATGTTGATTCCGAGATTGTAATTAAAACTGTCTGGGCGACCCCGTCTGAATTTGGATTGCGAAGTGTCGCACCGTGTCAAATTAAACGATTTTTTAGATTTTAGCTCGAAAGAATAATCCAAAAAATCCATAAATTCTATACGGTGCGACGTTTCGCAATCCAAATTCAAACTGAGTCGCACAGACAGAGTCGTTCAAACAATTTACTCAACAAGGAATTTTATCAACCCTCAACTGATGTCTGCCACCTTCAAATTCAGTTTCCAAAAACACATTGGTTATTTCAACGGTTTCTTCAAAAGTTAAAAAACGAGCAGGAATGCACAGAACATTTGCATCATTGTGCATCCGAATTAAGGCTGATATTTCCGTATTCCAAGCTAATCCTGCACGAATTTTTTGATGCTTGTTGGCAGTAATTGCTACGCCATTGGCACTTCCACACAACAAAATTCCAAAGTTAAACTCTTGATTTTCAACAGCTAAGGACACTGGATGGGCAAAATCTGCGTAATCACATGAGGCAGTGCTGAAAGGTCCAAAATCTCTGACTTCGTAGCCTTCACCAGTCAATAATTTTATCAATTCTGATTTATATTCAAACCCTGCGTGGTCTCCTCCAATGGCTATTTTTTTATTGTTCTCCATAATATTTATCACGTATTTGTAACTATTGAACGATTTTTTTTGTTATTTAATGCCATTATGAATGGTCATTAGTTAGTAGTTATTGGTTATTAGTTTTTCAATTTTCTGGTTTTCAGATATTTACAAAAAAATATTGTTTGAATAATACTAATTACACACAACAAAGCTACGGACAAAATATAGATGTTGAATTAAGAAAATTCAACAAATCAACAAGCGGTACGCCGCCCGTTCAAAATATAACAAATTAAATATGACAGACAGAGAAAGCTTACGATTATTAAGCGACGACGAAAAAATTAAAAAAGCATTTATTGATCATACCTGGTCGGAGATACATTCGGAGGAATCTTGGCGGATTTTTAAGGTGATGGCTGAGTTTGTGGAAGGCATTGATAAATTGGCTAAAATTGGTCCTTGCGTGTCCATCTTTGGGTCGGCAAGAACAAAACCCGACAATCCATATTACTTGATGGCAGAAGAAATTGCGGCAAAATTGGTTCGTCACGGCTACGGTGTAATCACGGGCGGAGGTCCAGGAATTATGGAAGCGGGCAATAAAGGAGCAAAACTACAAGGCGGAAAATCAGTAGGATTGAACATTGACCTACCCTTTGAACAGAAGCCAAATGATTATATAGACAGAGATAAGAGCATTGATTTCGATTACTTTTTTGTGCGTAAAGTGATGTTTGTAAAGTACTCTCAGGGCTTTATCATCATGCCTGGGGGGTTTGGAACGTTAGACGAAATGTTTGAGTCTTTGACCTTGATGCAAACCAAAAAAATTGCTCGTTTTCCAGTGGTTTTAGTTGGTAAACAATATTGGGGAGGTTTATTTGAGTGGGTGAAAACCACCATGCTTGACCAAGGATATATTGGTGCCGATGATTTGAATTTAGTGGCTTTGGTGGATACGCCAACGGAAGCAGTGAAGGTGATTGATGATTTTTATTCGAGGTATTTATTGAAACCGAATTTTTAAATTTGTTTCAACTATGATTTGTACAGAATTACGGAAGTTTTTGGTTTTACCGAAGGCTTCCGTAATTGCGTTAACGGGTTTTCTTATACCACAAAAACAAAATAAGTAACCCCAATAATCCAACAACCCCCAGATAAATCCACTCATTACTCAAAGAAACCGCCTCAGCATCACCCACAAGCACAGCAGCCGCCCAAAAAGTTGGTAATTGTTTCTCGCCCGACTGACTTTGCAAGAACTCAATTTTAGCTTTTTGTAAGGACACATCCTTGGGGTAACCTTTGGATAAGTATCTGTAAAACAACTCATTAAGGGTATAAGTAGATTGATTTTCAACACTCCAGAGTGTTGTTAAAGTGGCGGGAATTCCCAAAGCCGCAAAGCCACGAGAAAGACTCAAAATCCCTTCACCTTTTGCGTTTTTCCCTACCGCAGTTTTACAAGCTGAAAGTACCAAAAGTTGCGTTTTGAAACGTTCCAAGGCATTTAATTCGGATAATTTCAAGACAGAATCGGCAAAATAAATCATCGGTTCCTGGTCGGTGCTGTCTGCCTGTGCGTGGGTGTATAAATGAACAATTTTATAATCTTTGGCATGAGTTAAAAAAGCATTTTTTGTGGCTTCTTTTGCTGAAAATTTCTTCCCAAAAACAAAATTTGAAGCCACTTCCGAAAGCGAAATATCTGAACCCGACAAACTGGTTTGATTCAAGTTTTTACCATAATTCACGGGTGACATTCCCATAAATTTATGACTAAACGAAAACGACTTTTTGCCTAAATTTTTCAGCAAAAATTGTACGGAATACGTATAAGAAATGGCATAATCATTCAGTAAATAGTCGGCTCGTTTGGATGATTTACTTAATGCTTCGAAGGGAAGGAAATAACCATCTTGGGTAATAATCAATCGTCCTTTGGGTACGTTCAAATACTTGAAAACCTGTTGATAAATTTGATTACTGACTAATAAAAAATTTGGAAAATATTGATTAATTTTTTGATTATCGGCACAATAACTCAGAAACTGTTTGGCATTTTTAGCATAATCTAACAAAGGAATTTTCTGTAAATCGGTTTTGTCAGGAGAAATAATAAGGGCATAAATGGCATCATCACCCATGAAATATTCCAAGATGGTTTGGTCTTTGGCGAGATATTTTTTAACCTTGCCCAAAGACACCAAAGTTGTATCATATTTATACTTAAAATAAGTTGGATTTTTGGTTTCTAAACGCTTAATAAATTGTTCTTGTTTGCCTTGATTTTCCAATAATTGACTTTGCAAAGTGGCATAATTTTTTGAGTTTTCAGCTTCCAAACTAATCTTTTTAT
The DNA here is from genome assembly GCA_043765945.1 of Arcicella sp. Lineage (GTDB taxonomy): Bacteria > Bacteroidota > Bacteroidia > Cytophagales > Spirosomataceae > Arcicella. The sequence continues at coordinate 7,505 of JAYUIP010001018.1, read as the reverse complement.
TCAATTCTGAAATGCTTTGTTGAAAGCCTTTTTCTTGGGCTAAATCAGTGGCAGAAAGTTGTTGATTGGCACTTAATCCGTTGAGTTGGTCGTTCAATAAAACGGCTTTACTTTTCTCGAAAAAATAGAAGGCTTTTTCATAATTTTTCAACAAAAAACAAGTCTCAATTGCCTGTACGTAAAGGTGATGCGTTTTATTTCGCCAGTATAATTTCGATTGCGTACCCGTATGCTCAAACCGCATAAGGTCAATGAGTTTATCGGCAGTAACATAAGTGTCAAGAGCAATTTTGAGATTTTCTTTTTGTTTGGTGGTTTGGTAATATTCAAGCCAAGTGTCGGCTTTGTCGGTGAGGGTGGTGAGGTAAAATTGTTTAAAATCAGCACTTTTTAATGCTTTTACAGAAGGATTGTCTTGTAAAGATATACTTTTATAGCCTATTCGACCAGCCGAAAGAGCTTTTTGAAAGTTACTAAATGCTTTAGGATAATCTTTTTTCATCCAATACGCCGAAGCTATATTGTCTAAAATATTTACTTTTACAAATTCATTGCGTTCTGTTTTTAGGGCTTTATCAAAGTTCTCCAGAGCCCTATCATAATTATTGAGATAATAGTAACTCATTCCCGTGGAAATATAGGCTAATGTAAAATTCTTATCTTTGATTGGGTCATAAAATTTTTGTGATTTTTGATAAAAAGCAATGGCTTCCTGAAATTTTTGTTGTCCTAAAAGATACTCAGCATATACGTAATAAACATATCCCAAATTTTTATCTTTTTTTAAAGAAGCCTCTTTGATAGCTTCGTTAAGGTTTTTCTTAATGTCCTCTGGTTTTCCCCCCAATGTAATCTGAATTTTCACTTTTTCAATATAACAATCAGACAAGCCATTACTTACATGTTTATCTTTTGCGAATCTTATTCCAATACTAACTTGTTCAAGTGCTTTCTCAAAATCTCCAATTTTGGTTAAAATATTTGCTTTTTGAGCATAAGAACTACAAACATATTGACGAGAAGAAGAAAAAATTTTAGCTGATAAAATGCTCAAATTATACACTTTAAGGGCTTCTTGAACATTTCCTATCTTATTCAAACAATTGCCTAATTTAAAATAATTACTCTCTAAATATGAATTATTAATATTTACTTTACGAGTATTATTGAGCTTAATAGCTTCATTGAGATACAAAATAGCATTCTGATATTCCATTTGTCCATCGTAGTTTTCTGAAATGCTCTCTAAAATTTGGGCATAAGTTGAATCTTGAAAACTGCATTTCAAGCAAATTTCTCTCAACGATAATAAAGATTTTTGTGATGATTTTTGGGTAATAATTTTTTGGTAATTATCCCAAATCTGTTTTTGAGTAGGACAATCTGCGAGGGAAATATGTGAAAAAAAATATGTGAAAAAAAAAGTAAAAAATATTCTTATCATGGTCTTAAATTGAGGCAATTATTGGATAACTACCTCAATTTAAGAGTTTTAATGGATTAAAGAAACTTTCTATTTCTTAAATTTTTTAACTTTATTAGTTGGTAGTAAAGAAGCCACAAAATCAGATTTAATAAATGTAGGATTTGAGACTTGATATTTTACCAGTTCTGCTACGGCATAAGGTGCTGCAAAGGATGTTCCGATAAGATTATTGTATGTGCAAGAAGCATTATCTGACTCTACACTCACGTCAATCTTAGTTTCAGAATTTGAAGTATTCTGACAAACCTCTGTCTTATATTTGCTCGTTACGCTAATGATATTGTCTTTAAAATCAGTATTATCTGCATAGCACGCTGGATACCAAGGTTTTACATCAATATCTACTTTTTCATTTCCTGCCGAACATACTACAACTATATTAGATTTTTTTGCCATTTTCATCACAGCTTCAAAAGCAGAAGTGTTTACAGGTACACCCCAACTGGCATTTACCACCTTTATATTATGCTTGATACTGTATAAAATGGCACATAAATTATGGTATAAATCACCTACCAATTTTCCATCAAAAGTTTTCAAACCAACGTATTTTATGGCTTGAGGTGCTGTATTCGCTCCTATTATTTTTGCAATTTCAGTTCCATGTATGCCAATGTTGGAATCAAATACATTTGCACTGTGGTCTAAAAAATTATAGTCAATCGTAGGGTCTGGGCTTTGTCCCATTGCTCCAAAATTAATACCTGTATCAATGATCCCAATAATAACAGGTAATTGTTCTGCATAGCCTATCTGAGGTTTAGGGGAAGTTTGCTTGGTGATATTTGCCTTTAGACTATCATTTTTTCGTGAATTTACTTGATGATTTCCCGAAGCAATTATAGGAGTTTCTGGATTTAAAGTTGCTTGTATTTTATGCAAATCTGGTCCAGCAAGCAATAGAAAATCGGGGTCGCAATCACAATATTGGCTCTTATCAATTATTACATTCACAGCATCTGCAACTTTAAAAATATCAAAGAATATACTAAAAATATTTTTATCTGAACTCGTTTCTGAAATACCTTTTTTACCTGGAGTACTCCTTTTATAAATTTTATTTTTTTCTGAATATATATCTTCTATATTTCTTCTTCCTAATAAAATTTGCCATTTCCAATAGCTTTCCAATTTTTTCTCAATGTCTTTAATTTCCTCAGAATGAGAGTTTTGCGAAGCACTATCGCTTGGGAAAATAACAGCACGACGGTCTCTTTGTACATAACCAAACTCTTTCAGATACACATAGTTAAGGTAACTTTTTTGAATCACTGAATCCAGATAGGAGGCTGTTGATGGCGGTAGTTCACCATCTTCTGCTATTGAATCGGGCTGACTCCCCAACGAAAAATAAAAGAAAAGTGAAAACAATCCCAAAAGGATTAACACAAAAATTAGCAGTCGTTTCATAATGGTTTGATTAAAGGGTTTGAATGATAAAACAGTTTTGAGTTTAGTCGTAATTTTTTGAAATACGGTAAACATCTTCTAAGATATGCTTTTATCCAAAGCAGAAATAAATCACTGACTATTACTTATTTAACGGTTAATATTCCATGTTTTTTACTCCGTATTAATTCATTCCGTACCTTTGCCGAAAATTAAGATTAGTTAAAGTACCGATTTTTAACCAAAAAGAGCATCTTAGCTCCCCAAACGAAAAACAATAGCATAATTTCAAAAATGGAAAAAATTAAAGTTGCCAACCCCGTCGTCGAACTCGATGGCGATGAAATGACTCGAATTATCTGGAAATTTATCAAGGATAAATTAATCGTTCCTTATTTGGACGTGGATATTAAATACTACGACTTAGGAATGGAATACCGTGACGAAACCAACGACCAAGTAACGATTGATGCCGCTGAGGCTATCAAAAAGTATGGCGTAGGTATCAAATGTGCCACCATCACGCCCGATGAAGCTCGTGTAAAAGAGTTTAATTTGAAGCAAATGTGGAAGTCACCAAACGGAACAATTCGTAACATTTTGGACGGTACTGTTTTCCGTGAACCAATCGTTTGTCAGAATGTGCCACGGTTGGTTACTAACTGGGATTCTCCCATCATTGTGGGTCGTCATGCTTTTGGTGACCAATATAAAGCAACCGATTTCGTGGTGAAAGGACCTGGTAAATTAACCATGAAATTTGAAGGCGAAGACGGAACAATCCAAGAATTTGAGGTTTATAATTTCAAATCGGGCGGTGTTGCTATGGGGATGTATAACGTAGATGAATCCATCCGTGGATTTGCCCGTGCGTGTCTGAATATGGGAATCACCAAGGTTTGGCCCGTTTATTTATCAACGAAAAATACCATCTTAAAAAAATACGATGGTCGTTTTAAAGATATTTTCCAAGAAATTTTTGAGGCAGAATTTGCTGAAAAATACAAAGAATTAGGCATCACTTACGAACACCGTTTGATTGACGACATGGTGGCATCTGCCATGAAGTGGAACGGTAAATTTATTTGGGCTTGCAAAAACTACGACGGCGACGTGCAGTCAGATTCAGTAGCCCAAGGATTTGGTTCATTAGGGTTGATGACTTCGGTTTTGGTAACGCCAGACGGAACGGTTATGGAAGCAGAAGCGGCTCACGGAACGGTTACACGCCATTTCAGAGATCATCAAGCAGGAAAACCTACGTCAACCAATCCAATTGCATCCATTTTTGCGTGGACTCGTGGATTAGAATTTCGTGGTAAATTAGACGGAAATCAAGCCCTCATAGACTTCTGCCAGACCTTAGAAAGAGTCTGCGTTGAAACCGTGGAATCAGGAAAAATGACAAAAGATTTAGCGATATGTGTTCACGGAAATAAAGTTACTTTGGGCGAGCATTACCTAAACACCCAAGATTTCTTGGATGCCATTGATGAGAATTTGAAGGCGGCATTGGCTTAGGTTGGTTATTAATTATTGGTAACTGGTCATTGGTAAAATACAAAAACGTCGACAAATAAATATTGATGGCATGACTCAAAGTCATGCCATCAATAAATAATTCTTTATAAATACAAAACCCTGTGAGTATCATTTACTTACAGGGTTTTATTTTGTGCTAACTTTCAAGCCGATAGCCAAATGCCGATAGCCTACGCAAAAATATCACTAACCTTAATCTCAAAATCCTCCAAAACAGGTTTTGCAGAACAAATATCATCGTCTGTGCAAATCTGGGCTTGTTTTAGGGAAGTATAAACTTGAACGGTTTTGTTATCTGGATAAATTAACCACACTACTTTTACACCCGCTTTGAAATATTCTATCGTCTTTTCTTCTACTTTATTTGCTTTGTCACTGCCCGAAATAATTTCAATCGCAAATTCTGGAATTTCATCCTCGCCTTGTTTTGTTGAGACGATTTGTTCTTTGGTAAGATAGGCAACGTCAGGTCTTCGCATTTGAATACCACTTAGTTGGACATCGTATTCAGAAATTAAAGTGCCTGTTTTCCATAACCCTTTTTCGATAAATAGTTGGTTCAACGCTTCGTAAATGAAGACTTGCTTTCTGTTCATTCCTACAAATTTTATTAGTTCGCCATCGTTCCATTCATACTTGAAACCATCTTCTGATTCCCAAGCCATGAACTCCTCTAAGGTTGTAGGCAAAGTTGATATGTCGTTTGTTAAAACCATCAGATTATTAATTTTTTATTCAAAAATAGAAAAATATCGTTGATTTACAAGTTTTTTAGGTAGATTACTTTGGCATGAAATTTTAAGAATATAAGTAGGGGTTAGAATTTAGTTGTTAGGGGTTATTAATGTAACTCACTATTAATCGGTAAATTATGATATATCCAAACATAAACTATTCTCTAACAAGTACTTAGTAGAAAATAATTTTATATAATCACCAAATACGGATAACATGGAAATCGAGCAGAAAACTTACATCGAAACCAAGCCAACAACGGCTCAAAACATTGGCAGAATTTTATTAGGCAGTTTCCTCACTTATACGGGAATTGGTCATTTGACTTTTTTGAAGAAGGAATTCTTAGCCCAAGTGCCACCCTGGCTTCCTCTTGAGCCAGATACCGTAGTTTTGTTATCAGGAGTTGCTGAAATTAGCCTTGGTTTGTCTTTGTTATTATTATCAAAACAACGCAAAGAAGTTGGTTGGGCAACGGCAGCATTTTTTGTGGCAATTTTCCCTGGAAATATTGCCCAATTGGTCGAACATAAAGATGCTTTTGGACTAAACTCTGACACCGCTCGTTGGCTTCGACTTCCGATGCAACCCGCCCTGATTGCCTTGGCATTATGGTCAACTGGAGCGTGGCAATCTTGGAGAAAAAATAGAGAAATTAACCAATAAATATCACAAAAAAAGCCAATCACAGCGTTTATGATTGGCTTTTTTAATTTATTGTAAAAAAATTATGGGTACATAATTGATACAGCTGCCTTATCTTGTGTCGAAAGTCCAGTCCGCTGAACGGTGAAAGATGAGCCATCTTTTTTCACAATTGTTGGTAATCCATTACTTGAGAAAAAGGTTGAACCATACATCATAATTGAGCCAAAATCCAATCCTCCACTTGTTTCGTTGCCATCGTTTCCTGTGGCTAAGTAAGTTTTGAAATTATTTTCAGCACCTGCTGTGATGTTGGCAAAGTTTACGGTAACATAAGTGTCTCTGTCTTTGCGAGTTTGCTCGTGCCAAAGCCCAACGGCGTGACCAATTTCATGAATAGTATTACCCGTTGAACAACCCGTTGCTAAATTAATATACTGTTGTCCGCCTACTTTTCCAACGCTCGACGAACAACCCGTTCCTGTTCTGAAGGTGATGTAATTAGTTTGGTTTGTTCTCACCACAAATTGGAGCGAAGTATTGCTTCTCCAATGATTGATAGCATCCGTAACTCTTGCTTGATTAGTCAAAGCAGCATCAATTTTATAATAAACTGTTTTACCAGTCCAACGACTTGAACTCGCAGTTCTGTACGTTCCTTCGGTTCTCAGACCATTATCAATCTGCGAAGGCTCAATGATGATGTCGCCATCCATAATTTTTTCGCCATTAATGGTCTGATAATCAACTTTTTGACCCAAAAAATTAGCTTCATCCCAATCTCCCTTTTGATGAGGATAAGCCTCTTCGACTTGAAAACCCTCAGAAGCAATGGGCATTGCATCTTCAATACCTTGTTGTTGGCAAGAAGTAAATAAAATCGTTGTGGCGGTTACGATAAAACCACATTTTAGAATAAAATTTTTCATATATTATTTATAATTAAATTGTGAATTTGTAAAGCTAATAATAATTTTTAATATAACAAAAGGAGAATTTTAATTTTAAACGAAATATTTATTACACGGCTTTTAAACGTCTATTTTAGCGTTATTTTGTTGATTGACCATAAATTGAGAGCATTCTTATACTGATGCGATTTTTTGGATTATTACAAGATCACATTTTATTACAAGAACAATTGTATTAAAACTGAAATGATTACCTTCGTTTTGAAAATTATTTACCAGTTATTTATGCTTATTCCAATCCAAAAAACAACTAACGAAGTCAAAAACTTTGTTTTCAGTCCTTACTTTGGTGATGGCCTTAGAATAACTTTTGGAGTTGTTTTTCCGAGTATTGTTCTTGCCCAATTCAATCTACTTCAAATAGGGATTACGATTTCTTTGGGTGCTTTATGTGCAAGTATTGTGGATTCGCCAGGACCCATCACGCATCGACGTAACGCTATGTTTCTTACCATCGGAATCGTCACGGTTGTGTCATTATTAACAGCACTATGTAACTTTTCGGTATATCTTCTTGGTTTGTTAATTACAGGGCTAACTTTCTTATTTTCAATGCTTTATGTTTATGGAGTAAGGGCGGCATCCATCGGAATTGCAGCATTATTGATTATGACTTTGGGTATTGGGGACATTCGACCACTGCCCGAAATTTTTCTTTATTCGCTCGAAATTCTGTTGGGGGGGTTGTGGTACATTGGGTTGAGTTTGTCGCTTCACCGCATCATGCCTTATCTGCA
>JAYUIP010001017.1:0-1223 GCA_043765945.1 Arcicella sp. | reverse complement strand
CAACAGCCCCGCCCAACAGTTGGTCAGAAGCCTTTGGACGGTTGAAAGTATATCTTGAACCTAAAATAGTTGATGAAAAAACCGTCATTTTTTTTGATGAATTTCCGTGGATAGATACGCCCAGATCAGGTTTTTTAGGAGCATTTGATTATTTTTGGAACGATTGGGCTTCTCGAAAAAGTAACCTCAAAGTAGTGATTTGTGGCTCTGCGGCTTCGTGGATGATTCGAAAAGTAATCCAAAATAGAGGAGGACTTCATAACCGAGTTACTCAAAGGATTAGACTTTTACCGTTTACGCTCAACGAAACCGAAAGTTTTTTTAAACAGAGAAATATTCATTTAGACCGCTATCAGATTACTCAACTTTATATGGCTTTTGGTGGGATTCCTCACTATTTGAAAGAGATTCAAAAAGGACAAAGCACCGCCCAAATTATTAATAATTTGTGTTTTGATAAAGGAGGGTTACTTTATGATGAATTCAATATGTTGTTCAGTTCACTTTTTAATAATTATGAAATTCATAAATCTATTGTTCGACAACTTGCTCAAAAAGCCGTTGGACTCACTCGAAATGAGATTATTGAACAGTTGAAATTATCGTCGGGAGGCACTATTTCCCAAATTTTGGAAGAACTTACCGACTCAGGTTTTGTTACTACTTTTATTCCATTTGGCAAAAATCAAAAAGATTTAATCTATAAACTCTCTGATGAATACTCGTTATTTTATCTGAAATTTATCGAAAAAGGAAAATACAAAGGCGAAGATGTATGGAATCAATTAAGCCAACTCCCAACCTACAAAACTTGGTGTGGGTTTGCGTTTGAGACTCTGTGTTTAAAACATATCAACGCCATAAAAAAAGCACTGAGCATAGCAGGAATTTATAGCGAAGTATCCATTTGGAGGTATCAAGGGGACAAAGAAAACTCTGGTTCTCAGATAGATTTATTAATTGACAGAAAAGATAATTGTATCAATATTTGTGAGGTGAAATTTAGCGAAACTGAGTATGTTATTGACAAAAAATATGCCCAAGAAATTCATCAAAAATTGAGTGTATTCAAAAATAGAACCCAAACAAAAAAAACACTCTTTTTTACGGCAATAACTACCTACGGAGTTTTACAAAATGAACATAAAAACCGATGGGTTGATAAAGAATTGACAATGGATGATTTGTTTGACAATTAAGTTACAATCCCAAAATTCCACCCT
>JAYUIP010001016.1:0-1224 GCA_043765945.1 Arcicella sp. | reverse complement strand
CAATCATGCACTCCCATACGCAGGAATCTGTTATATCCATCGCTAAGTTAATAACGGGTGTTGGCAATACTGGATGCAACAAAAAAATCTGAATAATTGCTCCTGTTGACTTCTGAAAGTGAATTCTTGCGGGAATTACCTTAGTATTATTGAAAACTAAGAGACTATTTTTAGGTAAATAATCAGTAATATTCTTGAAAACTGAATGGCTTATTTCCCCTTGCTGATAAATCAATAATTTAGATTCATCACGCTTTGGCAACGGGAATTTTGCGATGCGGTCATCGGGTAAATCGTAGGTATAATCGGAGAGTTTAATATCTTGCATAGGGGTTAATGGCACACGAATTAGTCTTCGATGATTTTAGGACTTGTATATAGCAATCTTATCGGTAAATAGAAAAGCCATATCACTAAGAAAACAACACCTAAAATCAATAAATAGGTATAATCTGTGTTGAAAGAACGTTCATCGTTAAGTGCCAATAATGCCCTCAGAATCAATAATAGGAACACATTTATGATGGTTGGAAGAAAGTTTATCCAGTTTGTAACCGTACCAATTAATTGCTTTCTATCTTTCAACCACACTTTACTCGGGATGAAATTAAAGGCAGTAATTGGCAATTTCTGAACGCTATTTACTAATAAAACAATCAAAATATTTAACCCAAACATGATACTTCCGAAAAGATAAAAAACTTGATTTTTTGGCATAAATCCATCACCACGGCCATCCGTTCCGAAATGCACTGCCGTTGTATCTGGCAAACCTCGATAAGTAAATAAAAGCACTAAAATGAAGGCAAAAATGGATAAATAACGCCCGACTCTGGAAATAAAATATTCTATGCTCATATTTGAGGGTTAGGGGCTGGGGGTTTGGGATTAGTGGAAATCCTTTCAAATTATCAACACCTAATTTTTGTAAATTTTCTGCAAAATTACTTCACAACCTCCAAGATTTCTAATGAAAATTAGTAAATAGAAATTATCAAATAAAAATTAGTTGTTATGACAATTAATTTATTAAAAAAATGTAGATTTGTATTAATGAAAATTTATACAAAAACGGGTGATAGTGGTCAGACTTCCTTGGTGGGAGGAACAAGAGTTTCAAAAACCGAACTCAGAATTGAGGCTTATGGAACGGTTGATGAATTGAATTCTTACGTAGGATTGTTACGTGACCAAGAAATAAATAACCATAGAAAAGATATTTTG
>JAYUIP010001015.1:0-3785 GCA_043765945.1 Arcicella sp. | reverse complement strand
ATTGGACAATCAGAACGCAAGACAGAAAACCATCGGCTCATTACGAACACACCGTTGCGATAAAAAAAGGAAAGGCGGACATTTTAACGACTTTCGAGTTTATAGAAGAAGCAATCAGTAAATCAGAATACATCGTTAAAATTTAATTATGGCAAAACAATCATCCATAGAAGTAGATGGAATAATCATCGAAGCTCTCTCTAACGCTATGTTTAGGGTAGAGTTGGAGAATACCCATCAAGTGATTGCCCATATTTCGGGGAAAATGAGGATGAATTATATCAAAATTTTACCTGGTGATAAGGTAAAATTAGAAATGTCTCCTTATGATTTGAGTAAAGCAAGAATAGTCTATCGTTACAAGTAAAAATAAATTACGACAATGAAAGTAAAAGCGTCTATCAAGAAGCGTAGTGCTGACTGTAAGGTAATTCGTCGTCACGGAAAACTTTACGTTATTAACAAGAAAAATCCAAAGTTCAAACAGAGACAAGGATGATAATGTAATAGGAAGTTGTGAAACTATCTTATTTAAAATCTAAAAAGCTAAAAAAGTATGGCTCGTATTGCAGGGGTTGATATTCCCGATAAAAAAAGAGGCGAAATTGCTCTAACTTACATCTATGGTGTAGGTCGTAGCACTGCTCAAAAAATTTTAAAACAAGCTGAAATTTCTTTCGACAAAAAAGCTGGCGAATGGAACGATGATGAAGCAAGTGCCATTCGTGCGATTATTGCTGGCGAATTCAAAACAGAAGGTCAACTTCGTTCTGAGGTTCAGTTAAACATCAAACGTTTAATGGATATTGGTTGTTATCGTGGATTACGTCATCGTAAAGGTCTTCCATTACGTGGACAGAGAACGAAGAATAACTCTCGTACTCGTAAAGGTAAACGTAAGACTATTGCCAATAAGAAAAAGGCAACTAAGTAATTAAGGTGTTAAGGATTGGGGATTAGTTTAATCTTTTGCTTCAGAACAAATTGCAAAATACTTAGGTTGAAAATTTTAAGCTGACATTGTGGATGTCGTGAGATTTCCCAGTTCGTAAACATTCTAAGATGAGAGGGTCATTGCATAAGATGTGAAAGACGAACTCAAAACTGGAATAAACCAAAACAAAAAAATGGCACAGGCTAAAAGAAAAGACAAAGCAAAGAAAAGAGTTGTAGTGGTTGAGCAAGTTGGTCAAGTTCACATCAAGGCTTCTTTCAACAACATCATTATTTCTATCACTAATAATCAAGGACAAGTTATTTCTTGGGCATCTGCTGGTAAAATGGGCTTCAAAGGCTCAAAGAAAAACACTCCCTATGCCGCTCAAATGGCAGCTTCAAATTGTGCTGCAGTGGCAGCCGAGGCAGGAATGAAAAAGGCAGAAGTTTTTGTGAAAGGACCTGGTTCTGGTCGTGAATCTGCTATCAGAACAATATCTAACGCAGGAATTGAAGTATTATCTATAAAAGATATAACGCCAATGCCCCACAACGGATGTCGTCCTCCAAAACGTCGTAGAGTTTAGTAATTAGCTGTTGGGGGATTGGTTATTAGGTACTGGTACAAGGTCACATAGAATTTATGCAACTCCACAAATTACTGATAACGAATAACTAACAAAAATATAGCGAAGGGTAATTAGTAATTATTGCCCTTCATTTCTTTATGTTTCATAATTACTTCATTAGCCACAAGCGGGTTATTGACTCATTTTTATCAAATAATGGCAAGATATACAGGTCCAAAATCAAAAATTGCTCGTCGCTTTGGCGAGCCAATCTTAGGTCCAAGTAAAGCGTTAGCTCGCAAAAACTATGGTCCAGGTCAGCACGGAAAAGGAAAACGTGGTAAAGTTTCAGAATATGCTTTGCAATTAAAAGAAAAACAAAAGGTGAAATACACTTATGGAATTCTTGAAAAGCAATTTGAAAATTTATTCCATAAAGCGGCTGTTAAAGAAGGTATCAAAGGTGAAAACCTATTGAAACTTTGTGAAGCACGTTTGGATAACACAGTTTATCGCTTAGGAATTGCTCCAACACGTCGTGCGGCACGTCAATTAACGATTCACAAGCATATTATGGTTGACGGAGAGATTGTAAATATTCCTTCATATTCATTGAAAGCTGGTCAATTAATTAGTGTTCGTGAGAAATCTAAGTCATTGGAGGTTGTAACAAACTCTTTGACTGGAAAAGCTGGTAAGCGTTTTAATTGGTTAGAGTGGGATGCCCCAACAATGACTGGTAAATTCATTTCTTATCCAGAACGTTCAGATATTCCTGAGAATTTTAACGAACAAGCAATCGTTGAACTTTACTCTAAGTAATCGTATTTTTGGCAAAACGCTTTTTGTGTTTTGTTCGCAATAAAGAGACTATGAATGGATTTGGCAGGGTTAATTATACTGCCAAATTTGTTCTAATGATTTGAGAGACTGCGTTTTAGCAAGCAATTTTATCATTCAGGACTGGAACTAATTGTTTTGCAAACTTGTAATATAGATGATAAGTTTATAATTGTCAAGTTTTAAGCAAAATATTTTTATCAGATTTTCATAGAATCACAGAGTTTCTTCGTAAATTGCGAATCGGTTACTCCATTATTATACATTCCAAGGTAAATTACGCTACGAAATATGTCAATATTAGCATTCCAAATGCCCGACAAAGTTGTCATGGAAAAAGCCGACGACTTTCACGGGTTATTTGAGTTTAAGCCACTCGAAAAAGGCTATGGCGTTACAATCGGTAATGCACTTCGTAGAATCTTATTGTCTTCTTTGGAAGGCTACGCTATCACAAGCGTGAAGGTTGGCGGCGTGTTGCACGAGTTTTCAGCCATTGAAGGCGTGATTGAGGATATGACTGAGATAATCTTGAACTTGAAAAAAGTTCGTTTTAAGAAAACTCAGGAAATTCTCGAAAACAAAATTAACGTAAGAGTCAAAGGTCAATCGACTTTGAAAGCGGGTGATATTTCTAAATTTACAAATTATTTTGACATCTTGAATCCAGAATTAGTCATCTGTACGCTTGATGAATCGAAAGAATTTGAGATTGAAATCATCGTGGAAAAAGGTCGTGGTTATGTACCTTCTGACGAAACAAGAAATACCGAACCTCCTTTTGGACATATTCCAATTGATGCTATTTTTACGCCAATAAAAAACGTAAAATTCAGCATTGAAAACACTCGTGTTGAACAAAAAACGGATTATGAAAAATTGGTTGTTGACATTGAAACGGATGGTTCAATTCACCCAGAAGATGCGTTGAAAGGTGCTGCTTACATTTTGATTCAACATTTTATGTTATTCTCTGACCAAACAATGACTTTCGAGTCAATGAAAGCGGAAGAGGACAATGTGGTTGATGAGGAAATGTTGCACATGAGAAAGTTGTTGAAAACACCATTGGCAGATTTAGATTTGTCGGTACGTGCCTACAACTGTTTGAAGTCAGCAGATGTGAAATCATTGGGTGATTTGGCAAGATTAGAAATTTCTGATATGATGAAATTCCGTAATTTTGGTAAGAAATCATTGACTGAATTAGAGCAATTAATTGAAGATAAAGGTCTTCACTTCGGTATGGACGTTGTTCGTTACCGTTTGGATGAAGATTAGCCCCCAAGCCCCCGAAGGGGGAGTTTATGCTGATATTTTTAGTTCCCCTTCGGGGTTAGGGGCTTTGGTAATAGGTGAGTTGATGTGAATTAACTTAACCGCAATGATGGATGGTTTTTCGTTGGAGATTCTATTAGTCATTTTAAACTTACTCAAACA
>JAYUIP010001014.1:0-1226 GCA_043765945.1 Arcicella sp. | reverse complement strand
AAATTGATTAGCGAATAATGACCAAGTAATCTTCAATATTCTCAATTAGTAATCAGTTGAGCCCAACGAGCTACCTACTGCTCCATCCTGCGGTCTTGTGTTTCCATTTGATTGGATTGCAAAGGTACGGGGAATTTTTGAGAATGCAAGTATTGAGGAAGAAAAAATGGGGAATAATTTATTTTACTAAAAACTTCAAGAAAGCAAACATCGCTAATAACTGACCCGTCCAAAAAATAAACATCCATTTAATGATTTCAGCTCTATTTTCAGAAAGTACGTTTTTTAATTCCAAAATATCAGATTTCGTGGAGAGTACAGATTTATTCTTATCAAATTCTCTGTCAATTCTACTCTCAACATAATCAGTAAGCGTTTGAGCTTGTTGGTCTCCAATTTTTTCTCTGAGAATATTATATAGTTGTATTTCTGAAATTTGAAGCGTTGCCATTTTGTATTTTTTAATAGTAAAACTAATGATATTTTTTAATGATGTCAAGAGTTATCTCTTCCCCAATATTGAAGAAATAAAAGTGTGATGCCTCCAATAAATATTAAACCATAACTATTTCCATAATAAATCCGTAAATATCCACCCACTATAATCAGAACTATAGAAACTATTATTACAAGATAGATAACAGATTTTCTTTTCATAACTTATTGACAATTAGCCAATTATTGCCAAACCTTTTTAATATAGTCTTAAAATTTTTCGTCAAAAGTCTCATAATCAGGCAGATAATCAAATCCTAATCCTGCGATTTCAAACTCATCATCAATTCCTTCGCTTTCTTCACATTTGGATTAATTTTGTCGGATTCTACTAAACCATCACGTAGGCGAACAATTCGGTGGGCGTATTGGGCAATGTCGTCTTCGTGCGTAACCATGACGATGGTGTTACCTTTGGAATATAATTGGTCGAACAAATCCATGATTTCGTAGGAAGTTTTGCTGTCCAGGTTTCCTGTGGGTTCATCTGCCAAAAGGATTGAAGGGTCGTTTACCAAGGCACGAGCGATGGCTACCCGCTGGCGTTGTCCACCCGAAAGTTCGTTGGGTTTATGTCCCGCACGGTTTTCTAAGCCTACGCCTTTGAGGGAAAGCATGGCTTTTTCAATTCTGTCGGCTTTGTTATAACCCGCATAAATCAAGGGTAATGCCACATTTTCGAGCGAAGACTGACGGGGCAAAAGGTTAAATGTCTGGAAAACAAAACCAAT
>JAYUIP010001013.1:0-3789 GCA_043765945.1 Arcicella sp. | reverse complement strand
TGTATGGTTTCGCTGGTTTTGCTTTGAAAGTTAATGTTGTCTTAGCTGAGGCTGGTAAACATTGTGGATTTGTTCCATCTGGGTCGTTGGTTGTGAACGTAAATTCTACGGAACCTTTCGCTACATCTTCCGCAGATGGTGTATATTTTGCTGTTACACTTGTTGCATTATCATAAGTACCTGTTCCGTTTGAAGTCCAAGCACCGCTCGTTGCTCCTCCACCAATTGTTGCACCTAATTGAATCAATGTTGAAGTATTTCCACAAACCGAAGCAATTGGTGAAACCGTCACCGTTGCTGGATTAGCACAAGTACAAGGTGTAATCGTTACTGTAACAG
Organism: Arcicella sp.; assembly: GCA_043765945.1. Taxonomy (GTDB): domain Bacteria; phylum Bacteroidota; class Bacteroidia; order Cytophagales; family Spirosomataceae; genus Arcicella. The sequence continues at coordinate 3,450 of JAYUIP010001013.1, read as the reverse complement.
CAACGCCTCCACTGTAACATCCGCCCACAGTTGATTTTGCAAAAGCATAATAAGTTCCTGCACCAGCTGTTGTAGTGTTTGTAATGATTGCCGAAGTTGGGTCATTAGCAATATGCCATTCAATCACGCTTCCCGCAGGAGTTGTTGTGATGGCATCCGCTAAATTAACTGTTAACAAATTCTTAGTACAATCATTACCCAAGGTTGATTTTGCCACTGGATTCTCTGGTTTTGGATTAACCGTAACCGTGACAGAACCACGTTTGCTTGGACAAGCTCCTGGAACAACCAAAGTAGTTTCTACGTAATAAGTAGTTGTAACCGTTGGCATAACATCAATTGATTGAGTCGTTGCAAAAGGAGTTGTTGCTGTTGCTGAGTTAAACCAGGCATAAGAAATTCCTAATAATATTGGTTCCTTAACACCTAATGTTACTGTTTCCCCTGCACAAATCGTTTTACCAGCATATACTGGTGCTTCTGGAACTGGATTCACGTTGAACTTAGCACCCGTTGCATCCAATGCCGCACATAAACTTTTTGAAGAAATAATGGCAAGAACCTCAGTTGCTTTTGTTGTATTTAAGACGATTGTTGCTAAATCAAGGAAGTTTCCGTTAGCTGGATTACCATCATATACTAAAGTATGGATTCTGTATTCACCCGTTGCCGACACCGTGAAAGTTGGTGTATTTGCCACTTGCTGAATTACTAAATCAGCACCTTTCGTTAATACATATTTTACTGAATATCCCGTTGGAACTGTTGGTGAAGTTGCAGTTGTTGCAGTCAACACTACTGAACCACCATCTGGCAAACAGAAGTTTGGCGTAGTCGTTGCTAAAGTTCCTGCATTAATATTACAGTCAGCTTTAACGCCTGCATCAATCGTTAAATTATTACGACCAATGTCTCCCAATGGTTTTGTTACATCTATATTAATAATACCTGAGAAACCACCCGTACCAGCATCTGAATCTTCCGCAGGATTTCCAGTGTTTGGTGTTACGAATGTTTTACCCGATGGCAAAACAAATTTTACTTTATAATCGCCTGATGCTAAATCAGTAAATAAATACTTACCATCAGCTAATGTTACGAATGATTTAATTGGAGTTGTACCCGTTGAGGTATATAATTCAACTGTCACACCAGCCAATCCTGGCTCACCTGCATCTTGCTTATTATTTCCGTTAGAATCTGTGAAGACAAAATCACCGATTGTTCCTTTGTTTGGAATAAGTCCAGCATCAACATCTCTATTATTACGTGCTGGGTCACCAACAGGCTTAGAAGCATCAATCGTAATTTTTGATGATTTTCCAGCAGCATCAGCATCTGAATCTAATGCAACATTAGTTCCTGCTCCTGCTGGAGAGAAAGTTGAACCCGTTGGTTTATCAAATACGATGGAATACATTCCCGATGGAACAGTAAAATTATATTTACCATCTGCATCAGTGTTGTCAGTAGTAATTATTTTGCCATCCATATCAAGCAAAGTAACTTTCAAACCAACAATTTTTGTATCACCTGCATCCTGAATACCATTTCCATTATTGTCATTGAAAACATAATCTCCAATTGAACCCAATGGAACAATACCCGCATCAATTTGTGGATTATTACGAAGTGTATCAGTTGCCAATTTGGTTACGTCAATATTAATAATTTGACTTTTCCCATTTGCACCAACATCACTATCTTTCTTATCATCCGTTCCTTGATTTGCTTTTGTAAATTTACTTTGAACAGGAGCTTCTACTTCAACTTGGTAAGCCCCCGAAGTTAAACCTCCAAAAGTATATATACCACTTGCATCAGTTGTTACTGAAGTCTGGAAAGTTGTTCCTTTATACAAGTTTACTTTAACTCCTGCAATTCCAGGTTCGCCAGCATCTTGAATTCCGTTTGAATTATCATCACGAAAAACAAAATCACCAATTGAACCTAAGTTTCCAATAATACCAGCATCAATAGTTGGATTATCTTTTGCGGTTCCAGTTCCTTCAACGTCAATATTGATAACGCCTGAAAAACCATCTGCACCAGCATCAGAATTTGTTTCTGTTGTTCCTGCTCCTGTTGGAGAGAATGTTGAACCCGAAGGAAGTATAAATTTTACCTTATATTTATTTGTTTGAAGTGAGTCGAATAGATATTTACCATTTATATCAGTTAAAACTGAATCTGCCTTAACATAAGTAACGCCATCAGTACCTAACTCATAAATTATAACCTTAACATTAGCCAAACCAAGTTCCCCCAGTGTTTGAATTCCATCTTTATTAGTATCAGTAAAAACAAAATCACCAATTGAACCAAGTGGACCATAAATAAACTTAGCAGGACAACATCCCGTTACTGGGCAACTTTTACCAGTTTCGGCTGTGAAAGCGAATTCTGTGTAAGCCGTAATATCTGAAATTGTTAATGTATCTTTTGCAGCATTTAATGAAACACCTTTCGTTGTTGGAGTGATAGCAACTGTGACACCACTTCCAACTTTCATCGTCCAATTAATACCTGTGTAGCCAGCGGGTAAACCAATCTTAAATTCATCACCTTTGTAAAAATATTCCGCAATCGAAAAACATACCGCATCTTGGTCATCTTCACCAACCTTATTATTATTTGGTGTAGAATCAATGTCTAATTCTTTCTCTTTTGTAATTTCGGCAGTATTAAAGTGCAACCCTTTTTTAATAACCTTTGCAAAAATTGTCATTGTCAAATCAGTGGCAGTTGCAGGAACTTCACCGATGTTCCAAACAATAGTTGTTACACCAGCAGTTGTTGTATTAGTAGTTGTACCAACGCCCACACTCGCAGAAATGAAAGTAACTGCATCTGGAAGAATATCCGTGAGTTCAACTTCGGTAGCTTTAACGGTACCATCATTTCTTACCTTGATGGTATAAGTGACATCTTGACCAAGCGTTGGGCTTTGCGTACTGATTGTCTTTTTAACTGAAACATCAGGTTGTGGGGTCGTAGAGCCACTTTGTGCAATGGTTACAAACGCCGTGAACAACGTTAAAAACATCACACTTGCCCAAGACCGCATGGCTGGTTGGTTGAATATCTTATTACTGAGTAGTTTTGAACCACCCAAATTCGATAAAATGCTAAAATCCCGCTTAGCAGAGCCAAGAGGGGCATTATTATCGGAGGCGGTTCCGACTATTACCGATAGAAAATTCTTGAATTGCTCCAAAAACTGTCCATGAAGCGACTGCTCACTACTGATCATCGCTCGTTTCAGGTAAGTAAAAAGATTCATTTGCTGTATGTTTAATTGATAATTTAATTGCGAAGAATGTGACTGTCTTTGAATTGCAACAGCAGGAATTACTTCCTCTATTACTACATTTCTATTGTCAGTAATTTGAGTAGCAATCTGATTTATTGAGTCTTCAATAAACACAGTCTCAACCGTTGGTTCAATAA
>JAYUIP010001012.1:0-1227 GCA_043765945.1 Arcicella sp. | reverse complement strand
AAGACGGAATATTGCAAGCCATTGATAATCAGAATGGTACAGTCTTTTCTCCGCAAGAAGTGGCTTTAAATTCACGACAAAAATGGTTGGCTTCTGGCAGTTTAATTGCTGGAAAAGTGCAAGTGGATTCAGGGGCAGTGAAGGCACTGGAAAACCGTAAAAGTCTTTTGGCAGTTGGGATTAAAAAAGTGATTGGTAATTTTGAAAAAGGAGAAGTTTTTGAGATTTTGGATGAAAAGAAAAACGTAATTGCTATTGCTCGTGCCAGAGAAGATTCGGAGGTGATTTCTGAGAATTTAAAGACTCAAAATTTTGAAGTGGCAAATGCGGATGAGATTGTGGTATTGTAAAAGATGCAGAGAGTTTTAGTGAACTGTGTCAAGTTAAAGAGGAATTACATTTCGTTTGAAAACGTAATTTAAGAAAATGTACATCTTTAACTTGTTTGGAAATAATGTGATAAATTATTGAATAAAGATGGTAATCACAAAATGTAGTGATGATGGCATACAAAAAATGAAAAAAGTATTTTTTGTATGTTAAATGGTGATAATAAAATAGACATTTGTGTAAACTATATGCAAACCACTAAATTTTTTCAAACAAAAAGGAGTTGCAAATAAATACAACTCCTTAAAAATCAATACATTAAAATGTGAGTCCACTTGGAATCGAACCAAGAACCTACTGATTATGAGTCATATCCATACCCCTTTTTCTACTATTTGTTAATCTATATTTATTTACTAAACATACTAAAAATCAGTTAGTTATGAAAATAAAGTTATATCTGTTTATTGTCGTTTAGTGTTAAACTTGTATATTTGTATTGCAACTTGTATTGCAACCTAATTTAGTTGCAATACATTTTTAAATCATACAATCATGGCGACCGCAAACATTTATCTTGACACTCGAAAATCAGTTGAAGGAATGGGAATTATTAAAATCTTAATTTCTCATAATCGTACACCACGACTATACAGCACTAATATTAAGTGTACCCAAGACGATTATGATAAGCTAAAACGTTACGGCTCAAAGTTGGATAGTCGGGTTAAAGATATTGATTTAATTAACCTGCATAACCTCCTCTATGCCCCTAAAAATGAAAAGAAATTCATCTATTCAGATGGGTATGTATTGCAAGCGGAGACCATTATTAACCAATTAGGGGCAAACTTTGATTTTGATAAGTTCAAAGTAATGTTTGATAGTTATGGAAAA
>JAYUIP010001011.1:0-1228 GCA_043765945.1 Arcicella sp. | reverse complement strand
ATTTGAGAACGAGTGCAACGTATAATACTTACGGAATAAACTTCAATAATTTCAATGAAATTTATGTGACAGGTTACGGAATTGGCTTGGAATACGCCTTGGGTGGAGGCTATAATATTGGAGCGAATTATGCCAATCAAGTAGGTTCAATCACGTTAAAAGATAACAGTGGAAATATTCTTAAAGACGCTTTTGGTAATGAAATTGTGAAACGTAAAATGAGTAACCCAGAGGTTTCGAGAGTGCAAAGAAACTTCTTTATTTCGCCCGAAAATCGTTATAATGTATCATTCAGTAATCCAAAAGTGACCAAGAATTTAGGCTTCAACGTAACTTATCGTTGGACGAGTGATATGTGGGTGGAACAAGGGGCAACGGCAGGAGATGTCACCTTGCCATCTTGGAGTACGTTTGATGCTTCGGTTTCATATAAAATCCCTTCAATGAAAACAATGTTAAAAGTTGGCGGGTCGAATATATTTAATAAGTATTATTCACAGGGATATGGCTTGGCAAATATTGGTGGATTGTACTACGTTTCATTAAATTTTGATGAGATATTTAGATAAAAATCTGTCGATTTGGGGTAGACCACGGATTATGCGGATGTTACGGATTCACACGGATTAAGGAAATGTTTAGACTTAAACATATTAAGTTTTGCAGTTGAACTTCCCGAAAGTTTTTTTACTTTTGGGAAGTTATTGCAAGTCAAAATTATTATATTCTTTCATAAATTACCTTAAATTAAAATCCGTGTAAATCCCTTTAATCCGTAAAATCCGTGGTCTAATTTTATACCTTAATTGTAAAAACAAATCACATGAATAATTATAAATCGTGGTGGAAAGAAGCCGTTGTTTATCAGACATATCCACGAAGTTTCAAGGACTCGAACGCTTATGGAATTGGGGATTTGAAAGGAATTACTTCAAAGTTAGATTATCTCCAAAATTTAGGCATTGATGTTATTTGGTTAAGCCCTCATTTCAAATCCCCAAACGTTGATAATGGTTATGATATAGCTGATTATCAAGCTATTATGGAAGATTTTGGAACTATGGAAGATTTTGATGAAATGCTCACTGGCATTCATCAAAAAGGCATGAAATTGATTATTGATTTGGTGGTAAATCACTCTTCCGATGAACATTTTTGGTTTCAAGAAGCTCGAAAATCTAAGGATAATCCCTATCGAGATTATTATATTTGGAAGCCAGAAATTCCC
>JAYUIP010001010.1:0-10732 GCA_043765945.1 Arcicella sp. | reverse complement strand
TATTTTCACCAATAGTTTTCCAAAATTCTTTCCTTCAAAAAGCATTCTTAAAGCTATTGAAAAGTTTTCTATTCCCTCAATAATATGTTCTTTTGAAGAGATTTTTCCTTCTGATAACCAAGTTGAAATAGCATCCGTAGCTTCATCATAACGCTCCAAGAAATCAAATACACTTATCCCTTTCATTTCCGCCCGTGCAACCACCAATTTCATGTAATTTTTAGGTCCTGAAACATTTTGCATATCATTATATTGAGACATTGCTCCGCAAATTACAACCCTTGCTCCCTGTGCCAAATTCAATAGAGCCGCATCCAACGTTTCTCCGCCAACATTATCAAAATACACGTTGACACCTTCTGGACAGTATTTTTTTAACGATTCATTGATACTTTGAGATTTATAATCAATAACAATATCAAAACCATTTTCTAATAAATAATCACATTTTTCTTTACCTCCAGCTGAACCAACAACTTTGCATCCTTTAATTTTTGCAATTTGACCAACCGTTGAGCCAACAACACCAGCTGCTCCTGAAACAAAAACAGTTTCGCCTAATTTAGGTTGTCCTCTTTCTAATAAACCAAAATAAGCTGTCATTCCTGGCATTCCTAACACCCCTAAATATTGTGGGATAGTACCTTTAGTTAAGTCCAAAATTTTCAAACCTTTACCATCTGAAACCGCAAAAGAAGTCGCTCCTAATAGTCCTTCGACAAATTGTCCAACATAAAAATCTGCGTGTTTAGATTCAATAATTTGTCCTGCTGAAAAAGCACGCATTACGCCTCCAATTGGTACGCCAGGAATGTAAGTTGTGCCAGCATTCATCCAACCACGAATGGCAGGATCGATAGAAACGTATTGAATTTTAATCAAGACTTGTCCTCCTTGAATTGTGGGAATATCTGAATTTACGATAGTAAAGTCAGTATCCTTCACCATTCCATTGGGACGATTTGCTAATAGAATTTGTTTGTTTTTCAAAAGAGGGGTATTATATTTCTTAATTTGGTATTTCTTAAACAAATTAACGCATCTTAGATTAAAAGTCAAAGAAAAAGGATGTATTTTTGAAAATGGAACAGAAGTTTATTGAGGTGAAAGGGATAAAAATCCATTACCTAACTGCTGGTTGGGGTTCACCAATCGTACTTCTTCACGCATCTCCACGTTCGGGGAAAATGCTGGAGAAATTTGGAGATATGCTTTCAAATCACTTCAACGTGGTTATCCCAGATTTGCCAGGTTATGGATATTCAGAATCAATTCCTCAAGAAGTGAAATCTATGAATGACGTTATTCCATATTTAAAGGAATTTATTTCTGCCATTCATCTCACAAAACCACATATTTATGGAACTGCAACTGGAGCTCAGTTGGGAATAGCTTTTGCATTAAAATATCCAAATGAGTTAAAAAACCTTTATTTAGATAATCCAGCCCACTTTTCTGAGGAGGAATATCAACGAATTTCAAAACATTACTTTATTAATATAACGCCACAAGCGGATGGTAGTCATTTACAGAACCTTTGGAATCATGTTCGAGAATCAATGATGTATTTTCCTTGGTATGACCATTCACCAGAAAGTCAATTTTCTAACATTGAACCTTCACCTTCGGATATTAATAATTTAGTAAAAGAATACTTAGTTGCGGGAGTTCGCTATAATGAACTTTATCAAGCGGCTTTTCTTCACGAAAGAGCTGAAAAAATTCAATGCTTAAAAGTGCCAACCGTGATTTTTAAATGGCAAGCAAGTATTTTACTAAAATATATCAATCGGCTTTTAGCTTTTCAACTACCTGATAAAGTAACAGTTATTGAAACGGAGAATGATGTTTCGGAAAGATATAAAAAAATGGTTGAAACAATAATTAATGGCACAGGGGTTTAACGGATTGGATACGGATTTTAATGTTGAAAAAAATTAAATCTGTGTGCAATCATTGCAATCAAATCAATATGAAAAAACAAATAAAAATTGGTGTAATAAACGTTTCCGACCGTGCAAGTGCGGGGATATATGAAGACATTCCAGGAAAGGCTGTTGTGGAAACTTTGAAGGAATATTTAATTTCTGAATTTGAAACGGTTTATCGGGTAATTCCTGATGAACAAGATTTAATTGCTCGGGCTTTAATTGAAATGGCAGATATTCATAATTGTTGTTTAATCGTAACTACGGGTGGAACGGGTCCCGCAAAACGGGATGTTACACCCGAAGCAACGGAAGCGGTTTGCGAGAAAATGATGCCTGGATTTGGAGAATTAATGCGTCAGGAAAGTTTAAAATATGTGCCAACCGCCATTCTTTCGAGGCAAACGGCTGGTATCAGAGGGAATTCGTTAATTATAAATTTACCTGGAAAACCAAAAGCAATTCGTCAATGTTTAGATGCCGTTTTTCAAGCCGTGCCTTACTGCATTGATTTGATAGATGGACCGTTTTTAGTTTGTAATCAAGAGGTCGTAAAAGAATTCCGACCGAAATGATTAGACTACGGATGAACCCGCAACGGAGTTGGGATTCATCCGTAGTCTAATATTTAGTCGAAGAATATCAGAATAAAATCAACGTAGCCTATCCAATTCGGTGGTTAAATCGTCCACAATATTTTTTACTCTTTCTAACGAAATATGAGGTTCGGGTAATTGCTGACTGATGAACGAATTTACTTCCCAAATTTCAGCCACATCTTTAATAGAAATTTCAAAACTTGGGATAGTTGGATTATCCGAACTTAGCAATAAAGCACCCTTAATTTTTACTTGATTATAAACCCTTCGATAAATAACGCCCTGTTGAGCCGTTACTAAAATATAAAATTTTCCATCCAATACATCCGACCAATCAGAGATTCCACTTCCAACAATAATTGAATTTTGCATCGGAAAATCATTGCCTGCCTCAAAAGCTCTACTTCGGTCAGAAGTAATGAAAGGCAAAGAAATGGTTGGCAACGACCTTAAATAATCCACTTTTTGGCAGTTTACTAAATATTCTTTAACGCCACTGTTCTTTATGTAAGGAGTCAATTTAGCAATACTTTTGGAATGACTTTCTGATTCAGTTTTGGGAAAATTACTTACCGTATGTAAATGAGTATCAACAAATTGCTGAAATGAGGTTTCATTATCCGCTAAATAATTTCTTTGTGGAACTTGTCTTTGTGGAATAATTACTGCCTCCTCTTTTTCGTGGAAAAAATCATCTACTAATTTGGCAACGGGCTGTGGCTCAGAAGAATTAGTAAACGGTCGTGTTTCTGCTTGAAAATGAGAGGGTTGTGAGTTACTTTGTGTTTTAGGTTGTTCAATAATACCCGTGGTGCTTTGGGTTAAACTTATGCCAGGCGTTTCTCTTATTTTTCTAATATCAGTTTTAATGAGGGAATCAACGGAAGTACCAAAAACTTGGGCAATGGTTTTAAGATTTTCGAGATTTGGATTAGCTCGTGCTTCTTCATAAGCACCTAATAATGAACGCTTTATGCCAATTCTTCGGGCAAATTGTTCTTGTGTCAAACCATTCAAACGACGGAGGTATTTGATGTTGTTACTGACAATGGACATAGTAGGATGTTTGGAGCTAAGGTCGTTTTGATGAGTTGGCGACTTTTCAAAGCGACTTGGTAAGGATTGTTGGATTACTAAAATAATGCAATTAATTACTAATCTTATTGTAAATAAACGATAAAAAAGTCAAAAAGTCAATTCTTAAACGATTTTTTGTATTTTTACATTACAGAATATAAACAAATTGACAAGCAAATCCATGGAACATTTATTGATAGATTCTCAGGTTGAACAAAAAATAATAACAGTTTTTCAAGCTCAAAAAGCAAATACTCAAAATCTTGCCAATACTAATGCAAGTGAAAGAAAAGCCAAACTCCAAAAGATTTTAGATTGGACGCTTTCGCATGAAAAAGAGATTGGGGAAGCACTTTTTAATGATTTCAAAAAGAATCCAGCAGAAACCAATATTGGAGAAATCTTGGGCGTGGTTGGCGAAGTAAAGCATTTAATGAAACATCTAAATTCATGGATGAAACCGCAATCTGTGCCAACGCCATTGAATATGATTGGCACATCCGCCCACGTGAGATTTGAGCCAAAAGGGGTTTGTTTGATAATTTCTCCTTGGAATTATCCTTTCAATCTTTCCATAAAACCGCTCGTACAAGCAATTGCGGCAGGTAATACCGTGATATTGAAACCTTCGGAAATGACTCCGCACACTTCAGCATTAATTAAAAAAATTCTTTCAGAATTGTTTGATGAAAATGAAGTTTATGTTGTTGAAGGCGATTCGACGGTTTCACAATTATTATTGGAACAACCATTCAACCATATTTTCTTTACGGGGAGTCCAAATGTGGGTAAAATCGTGATGACAGCTGCGGCTAAAAATTTAACTTCTGTGACCTTGGAGTTAGGAGGAAAATCGCCTTGCATCGTGGACGAAACGGCTAATATTAAGAAAGCAGCTGAGAAAATTGCTTGGGGAAAATTCATCAATAACGGACAAACCTGCATTGCTCCTGATTATGTTTTGGTAGATAAAATTGTGGAGAATGAGTTTGTAATTTCGATGAAAAATTCAATCAAAGCCATGTATGGAGATGACCCTCAAAAATCAACTTCTTATTGTAGAATTGTAAATAATAGGCATTATCATCGTTTAGCTGATTTACTGACTGATGCAATTGAAAAAGGGGCTATAATTCAACACGGTGGACAAAAGGATGGGGCGAACAATTATATTGCTCCTACGATTTTAACAAATGTTGATAATTCTATGAAAATAATGCAGGAAGAGATTTTTGGACCGATTTTACCAGTAATGAGTTTTAAAAACAACTCTGATGCAATTATTGAAATTAAATCCAGAGAAAAACCTCTGGCGTTGTACATAAACTCAAAAAAAGAAACCAATATCAAATTCTTCATGGATAATTCATCGGCTGGTGGAACCGTCATAAATGATTGTGTGATTCATTATGGACATACTGAAATACCCTTTGGCGGAGTAAATAATTCAGGAATTGGTAAATCAGGCGGAATTTGGGGCTTTACAGAATTTTCAAATCAACGTGCGGTTATGAGACAAAAGTTTGGCACTTTCAAAATGATTTATCCGCCCTATACGCCTGCTGTGGCGAAATTGATTCGGTTTTTTGTTCGGTGGATGTAAAAGATTGTAAATGTCTGTCATTGCGAGCGTAGCAGTCTGTTAGCATAATGCGAAAAACTTTAAACTCTTTCAATTTAAGAAGTTAACTTTCAAAATCTTTTCCATCAATCTAACAGATTGCTTCGTTTCACTCGCAATGACAGCCATTTACATATTTTATAAAACCGTTGGTCGCTTCACAAACTTCCCCTTCGCCTCCCCAACAATTTTATCGTTATCATAAATTAAATTTCCTCTTAAAAAAGTCGTTTTCACTTTCCCCGTCAATTTCATGCCTTCAAAAACTGAATACCCTTGGGTTGATTCTGATTCTGAGGAATTTACGATGAAACTTTCATTCGGGTCAATCAAAACTAAGTCCGCATCGAAGCCCAAAGCAATATCACCTTTGTTTAAAACTCCGTAGCGTTGGGCGGGATTCCAACAGACTAATTCTGCGATATGATTATACGACATTCCTCTTTTTGAGCCTTCCGTAAATAATCCGCTCAACAAATATTCAGTGCCACCGAAGCCTGATTTAGCTAAGAAAATGTTGTCAGGTTGTTGATTATCGGTTTTAAATTCTTCTTTGCAACAAGCATGATCTGAACAAACCCAATCAATTTTACGGTCTAAAACAGCAGTCCACAATGCCTCAACATCCTCCCGTGGACGAATAGGTGGATTTACTTTTGCGTGACAACCACACTCAGCATCGACATCTAATAAAAGGTGTCCAATCGTTACTTCTCGCTTAAAATTGATGTGTGGAAAAGCCGCTTGCATCAACATTGCCGCTTCGATGGCTTTGTATGAAGTTAGGTGTAACAAGTTGATATTAGGCATATTAGTCTCGTGAGCCAAATAGGATGCAATGAAAATCGCCAAGCCTTCAGAATGTGGCGGACGAGAAGCTGAATAAGCCCTTAAACCCGTCAAAGTGCTTTCTTCCTCCACAATTTTGGTGTAAGCAGACATTATTTCAGCGGTTTCGCAGTGTAAACTTACCGAAATATAATCCTTCAATTCGGGGAAACGGTCAATGGCTTTTTTGACCGCTCGCATCACGAATTCAAAGTGTGCAATATCATATTTTTCATCTTCGGGAATCATCAAAAAGTCTTTTTGAGAAGCCGAACGTCCATGAAGACCGTGTGAACCATAGAACATAAAAATCTTGAAGGAAGAAACGCCAAATTCTTCAATGAGCATTTCAATTTCATTCAAATGTTCTTTCATCATTGGGGCAAGATGGTAGGCATAATCCACCCAAAAATTGCCCTCCGAGACAGACAAAACTTCTGGAAAAAATTCTTTGTAGGGACCAGTTTTGTTTAAATAATACTGCCCCGTTCGCATATAATTGAGGCTACACGTAACGCCTCCCATGGCGGCTGCTTTGCTCTCGGTGATGGCATCTTCACCCAGAGGAGCATAAATTCCTGTGTGCATGTGGGCATCCACCAATCCAGGAAAACAAAGGAGATTTAACCCATCAAAGACTTCAAGAGCCTCTGATTCATCAATTTTGGAGGCAATTTTAGCAAATTTTCCATCCTTAATTCCCAAATCCAATAAATCGACAGAGGTCTTATTTGGGCGTACTACGTTAACATTTTTTACAAGTAAATCAAGTTTCATTTTATTCTTAGTTGGTATTTCTTTTTCTAAATTTATGCAATAATTTTTTCTGAAACAAACGCTTCAATCTCCTCCTCCAAATACCCAAACTCTTTCAAAATCTCAACCGTATTCTCCCCAATTTCAGGCGGATTATGTTGAAGCGAAAACGCTACATCTTCCATTTCAAGCGGTATTTTGGGTAATTTAGTTTGAATTTCACCTTGAATTGTGGTGTTGAATAAACTTCCTCCCTGATTCAATTGAGGGTCTTCAAATAAATCCTCGGGGCGAGCAATTGGGGCTACTGGAATTTCTGCTGTTTCACATTTTCCAATGATTTCAGATTTTGTAAATCCTTTCATTAATTCATCCACCGCTGGTAAAAACCAATCTCGTTCATCAATTCTGCGGTTATTAGTTTTGAGTCTTTCATCCAAAAACCAATCACTTTTTTTAAAAGCCATGCAAAAACGTTCCCAATGTTTTTCGGAAATAATACCCACAAAAACCTGTTCACCATCCTTACTATCAAAGGTTTTGTAAATACTCCACGCACTCACTCGGGCGGGCATCGGAGGTACTGGTACTCCCGTGAGGGCAGAAACCGCCATGTGTTGCCCCATCAAAAAAGCCGTTGTTTCAAATAATCCAGACTTTACAAACTTACCTTTGCCCGTGATTTCACGTTCGTAAAGTGCTGACAATGTGCCAATTACGCCAAACATTCCACCCGTAATATCAATCACCGAAGTTCCTGCACGCAAGGGTTGCCCAACAGGTCCAGTCATGTATGCGAGTCCGCCCATCATCTGCACGACTTCGTCCATAGCGTGGCGTTTTTCATAAGGTCCAGATAAAAAACCCTTCAAAGAGCAATAGATTAATGTTGCATTAATTTTAGATAAAACTTCGTACCCAAACCCTAATCTTTCCATCGTTCCAGGACCAAAATTCTCAATTAAAACATCGGCAGTTTCCACCATTTTGAGAATAATCTCACGCCCTTTTTCTGATTTTATATCAATGGCAAGGCTTTTCTTATTTCGATTATAAAAGGAATGATAGCCAATGCCGAAGCCTTTGAGCTGGCGAGTAGAATCCCCTTCGAGGGGTTCGATATGAATTACTTCCGCCCCCAAATCCGCCATGATTAACCCAGCAGCAGGACCCATCACGGCGTGAGTAAATTCGAGAACTTTGATGTTCTGGAGTGGTAAATTTTTCATGAAAATCAGGGCTATATTTTAACCAATAAGGTTCTGCTAAATTACACACTTTTCTAAGAAAAATTCAAAATAGGATAAAAACACAAGAATTTATTACCTTTAATGAAAAATCAGAAAAGTAGAAAATCTGCTTGAAATATTGAAGGTGTAGCAACAAAAAACGTAAAACCACTATCATGAAAAACGAATTTTTCTTTCAAATCGCCATTAGCCAAGATCAAGTTGAATTAGCCAATCAATTGGTGGATTATTCTCTGGCAAATCACCCAATTACGGATATTTTTAGTAACGACCCAAACGGTAAAGAAAGGAAGAGAGAGTTTAGGTTTACGGGTTCTTTGGGCGAAATTGTGTTTGCAGATGCGTATGGATTGCCAAGACCCACAAAGTCTTTTGGAGCTATTGACGGACAAGATTTTGGGCAAGATTTTGTGCTTTTAATTAATGAACAACCCAAATCATTTGATGTAAAATCAATGAGTAGGAAAAATAATAATTTCCGAGAAAACTACGTACTGAATCTTCCAGCCTATCAAATGAGACGAACGACGGTTGTTACGGATTATTATTTTTGTGTAAATATTCATCAATCGCAGGAACATTACGTTGCTTCATTTTTGGGGTACGTTTCAAAGCACGAAATAGAAACTGGAATTATTGGCATTTTATATAAGGGTGGAACCAAGCGAACAAAAGATGATGGAGGATATTTTACGTTTCAAAGAGATACTTACGAGGTAGATTTTAAGGATATCACAAGTCCATTTATGAATGATACAATTGAGCGTTTACCTTTGTATCAACGTAAAAAAATTTTGCAACCTTTCTTGAAAAGGTGAATTCTTGAATAATATTATCATTTCCTCTCGTTATGTTCTCAAATCAAATTGACTTCAAATTCAATGCAAAAATCAAAATTATTTTTTCCTATTTTAATGCTTTTTATTATCATCTTAGCTGGTGCGTTATATTGGTTTGAAAATCAAGAAGCAAGTCCCGAAGATAATCAATATATTGCCCTTCCAGACAGTTTAATCCAACAATTAGCTCAAAAAGATTCTACTGAAAAAGCTAATTTCTTGAATGTTTCTCCACCTAAAATGGAAGAAGTTATGAATCAAAATGAGATGTTTTTTGAACAGAAAAAAGATGCCTATACTTTTCAGCTTTTTAGGGATTCTTTGGGGGTAAAATTGGTTGTTTTATTCGGAACAAAAATAGTTGGAGAAAGTAATGATAAACGTTTAGAAAATACCTCAAAAGCCGAGACAAGTGACTTAAATTTAGATGGTTATCCAGAGATTTTGATTTATTCAAGAAATAAAAACAAACTCGAATTTACAGGATTTGAGGCTCAAAACGGTTTGCAAAAATTCAACTTACCAGCATTAATGGGCAGGCAATCATTTGGATATGCAGGTCAGGACACTTTTTTTGTAGAAAACAACAATCTTGTGAGACGTTTTCAATTCAGAAATTCACAATTTTCAAACTTTCCTTCGGGTACTCGCACTTGCGAATACGCTCTTGGACAAAATCTAAAATTTTCAATGGTTCGGACTCTGGACACTGAATGATTATGGACACAGAGTAACTCAGAGTTCCACATGGAGTAACACAAAAATTTTTTCAAAAAGTTTTGTGTATAAAATGGGGAAAATTCAAAATTTGTTTTAGTATTAAATCTATTTAGTAAAAATAAAAAGACCCAGCGTATCTCTGTATTTAACTCCGAGAAACGCTGTGACCTTAAAAAACATGGAAAAATTACGTTCACAAAATTGGTTCGGGAAAACTGGAAAAGACGGTTTTATTTACCGTGCTTGGATGAAGAATCAGGGAATTCCTGATGATATGTTTGATGGTCGTCCCGTTATTGGTATTTGCAATACTTGGTCGGAACTCACGCCTTGCAATGCTCATTTTAGAGATTTAGCAGAGTCAGTAAAACGTGGTGTTTATGAGGCTGGAGGCTACCCTGTTGAGTTTCCTGTGATGTCATTGGGCGAAACTTTGATAAAACCAACTGCCATGCTTTACCGCAATTTAGCAAGTATGGATGTGGAAGAATCAATTCGTGCGAACCCAATTGACGGCGTTGTGTTGCTTTGTGGATGTGATAAAACTACGCCCTCACTCGTAATGGGAGCGTGTTCGGTGGATATTCCAACACTCGTAATTTCGGGTGGACCCATGCTCAAAGGACATTGGCGAGGGAAAGAAATTGGAACATCCGACGTTTGGCGATTTGATGAAGCCTTTAAATTAGGACAAATTACCGAACAACAATTCATCGAAGCGGAGGGTTGCATGGCTCGAACGCAAGGACATTGTGCCGTGATGGGAACTGCCTCAACGATGGCTACGATGGTCGAAGCCTTGGGACTTTCGTTACCGAACAATGCAGCAATTCCTGCGGCTGATGTGCGTAGAAAGGTGATTTCTCAATTATCGGGTCGTCGGATTGTGGAAATGGTAAAGGAGGATTTGACGCTCTCAAAAATCTTAACCCGTGAGGCTTTTGAGAATGCTATTATGGTTAATGCCGCCATTGGAGGTTCGACAAATTTTGTGATTCACCTTTTGGCAATTGCGGGAAGAATTGGGGTTGAATTAAACATGGATGATTTTGATAAATTTTCTCAAAATATCCCTCTGTTGGCTAATTTGCAACCTTCTGGCTCATTTTTTATG
>JAYUIP010001009.1:0-3801 GCA_043765945.1 Arcicella sp. | reverse complement strand
TCCTAACTTCAAAAAGATTTTTCTGTAAGTTTTTTATCTTCTTTTCACGCATTTTCACTTCTTCTTCGTTGCTTTCTGCATTGATTTTGTTTTCGTGAAATTTAATTTTTACGTGAATCATTTGGGTGATTATTTCAATGGCATCTTTGGCATTAAAATAACCTTCAATCAATTGTATTTTCATAGTTTTTTTTAATATTTATAACCTTTTAACCGAACATCAAACCGAGCGACGGTCGCTTCGAAAAACGAAACCTACTGTCCTTGACCTAATGAATAGCCTGATTTACCATCGAAAGTGTATAAATTTTCAGTTTTAATCGTATCAATATTCTGCTCGTTAGCATCGTTCAACAACTGAATAACCGTTGATTTTGAAATATTTTCGCCATCATTCGGTTTGAATCTGCAACGCCAATGATCGGTACAAAAAGTTTCTTCAAAACCTTCGGGCCAAACCTTAATTCCACGGTTCGTAATCATTGAAAGCGTAGCTTCTGAACGGTTCAGTTTTTGAACTTTATCCGCTAATTCATCTGGATTTAAACCACCCCAATGCACAAAAACATCAACCCCCACTAACTCTTTTTTAGCCGATGGTTTTCTTTCGTATTTCGGTAAATGCAGAGCCGAATTATTAGCATAAGATACTGATTTTAAAATAGTTGGCACACTCCCAAGGTTTGCAATAACTGCCCCTGCAAACTCCGCCGTACCCACTTTTTGCTTACTAACGCCCTCTTTAAAAACATCATACGTATGAATTCCATCTTCGATGGTTTTGAGCCAGGCGTTCTGCACTTTTTCCGCAATTTTAGTTTGTCCAATGTGATTTAACATCATCACGGCACCTTCTAAAAGCCCCGATGGATTGGCTAAATTTTGCCCTGCTCTTCGAGGTGCTGAACCGTGAATTGCCTCAAACATGGCACAAGTTTCACCAATATTTGCCGACCCTGCCAAACCTACTGAGCCCGCAATTTGTGCTGCTACATCCGACAACACATCTCCGTATAAATTTGGCATCACAATTACATCAAAAATCTCTGGGGTATCTGCCATTTTTGCAGCTCCAATGTCAATAATCCAATGCTCGTTTTCAATGTCTGAGTATTCTTTAGCAATTTCATCAAAAACCTGATGAAAGAGTCCATCGGTTTGTTTCATAATATTGTCTTTCGTGAAACAAGTCACCTTTTTTCTGCCGTATTGTTTGGCATATTCAAAGGCATAACGAACAATTTTTTCACAACCTGGGCGACTGATTAATTTCAAGCATTGCACGACTTCATCCGTCTGTTGGTGTTCAATTCCTGCGTATAAATCTTCTTCGTTTTCACGCACAATCACAATATCCATTTCAGGGTGTTTGGTCTTCACAAAAGGGGATAAACTCATACATGGACGGACGTTTGAATACAAGCCCAAAAACTTACGAGTGGTCACGTTCAAACTCTTGTAACCTCCGCCTTGTGGCGTAGTAATGGGGGCTTTCAGAAAGACTTTATTTCGTCTGATAATGTCCCAAGATTCTTTGGCAATTCCTGCCATATTACCTGCCAGGTACACTTTTTCGCCTACTTCAATCTCTTCAATTTCAATTTCGGCACCTGCCGCCATGATGATTTTGAGGGTGGCATCCATAATTTCTGGACCAATTCCATCGCCTTTTGCTACTGTTATTTTTGTCATTTTTTTTGGTTTTTAATTGCCACTAAGCCACAAAGGCACTAAGAAGTTGTTTTAAAATAGATTTAGAGAAAGATGTTTATTTAGTGTGTAAGTGGTATTGGAAACCTGACATCCTTAATTACATACATTTTTTTTAGAGTCTTAGAAGGTATTTTAAAATAGATTTAGAGGAAAATATTTTTTAGGTATGTAAGTGATACTGATACTAAAAGCCTTACATCCTTATTCTCATACAACTTTCATGGTGCCTTCGTGCCTTGGTGGCACTTGAATTTTAACACCACAAAGTTCATATCTGTAATTCATAAATTTTTATTTATATTTGTTATAATTAACATAAAAATTATTTATGAATTATACCTTAAATCAACTCCAAATCTTTCTAAAAGTAACGCAAAATCAGAGCATTACGAAGGCTGCCGAAGAACTTAATCTTACGCAACCCGCAGTTTCTATCCAACTCAAAAATTTTCAAGACCAGTTTGAAATTCCTCTGACGGAAGTAATTGGAAGGCAGTTGTATGTGACTGATTTTGGAACAGAAATTGCCCTTGCTGCTGAAAATATTTTGAACCAAGTATATGCCATAAATTACAAAACATTGGCTCACAGAGGGCAATTAGCGGGTCGATTGAAGATTTCGGTGGTATCAACGGGTAAATATGTAATCCCTTATTTCCTTTCCGATTTCTTAAAAAAATATGAAGGGATTGAGTTGATTTTGGATGTAACCAATAAGGCAAAAGTTATTGAAAGTTTGGAAAAAAATGAAGTAGATTTTTCGTTGGTATCCATTTTACCCGAAAAATTATTAATTGAAAATGTGGAGTTAATGCAAAACAAATTATTTTTAGTCAGTAACAAAAAATACAAAATAAAAACCAATAAAAAACATGAAAAAAGTATTTTGGAGGAGATTCCACTGATATATAGAGAACATGGTTCGGGAACAAGATTGACGATGGAGCGATTTATTGAAAACAATAATTTACAGGTAAAAAAGAAGATGGAATTAACCTCCAATGAAGCCGTGAAACAGGCAGTAATTGCAGGATTGGGTTGCTCAATTATGCCTTTAATTGGATTGAGAAGTGAATTAACGCACGGAGATTTGCAGATTATTCCCGTAAAAGGTTTCCCCATAAAATCAACGTGGCAATTAATTTGGGCAAAAAATAAGCATTTTTCACCCGTTGCCAGTTCATTTTTAGCTTATATTCAAAAGGAAAAAGACAAGATAATTAAAGATAAATTTGATTGGTTTGAAGCGTTTTAAGTGAAATACTTTATCATAATCCGCTCAATGTATATAAAAAAGTATAGATTGAGCGGAATTTAACTATCATAATCCGCTCAATCTATATAAAAAAGCATAGATTGAGCGGAATTTTGTTGTTATCAATAATAAATTCCAACCATTATTCAGAACTAAACGTCATTGTGGAGAATCTTAAAAAATACTACAATGAGAAAACTAATTTATCTATCCATTTGCCTGTTTTTGTTGAACTGTAAGAAAACAGAAATAGAGCCAACTTATCAATCAGAGGCAGTAATTTCTGGTTTTGATTTACGTATGTGTGCGTGTTGTGGTGGATGGAAGATTAAGGCTTGTAACGTAGATTATTTAGTCAATAAAATACCCTCTGATTTTGAAGAAACGCTAAGAAAAAGCACTTTTCCTTTAACCGTATTATTAGACTTTGATGTGAATACTTCAATCTGTGGGGGTAATAAAATTTATGTTGATGTTAATAAAATCAAAATAAAGTAAAATAATTTACCAAAAACACGGAAGCTACCCTTAAAATGACTACTTCCGTGTTTGATTAAAGAATTCTGTATAAATTGTAATAGAACTGCAATCTTCTCAATTACCTCATTCCCAATTACTCACCGCCAACCGCCACCCAAAGCTCTATAAATGTTCACTTCCGCATTTAATTGTTTTTTCTTAATTTCTATCAAATCCATTTTTGCTTCGAGGGCTTCTCGTTGTGTGAGCAAAACTTCATTATAATCAGCTCGGGCTGTTTTGAAAAGGTCATTAGATATTCCGATAGAATTACTCAAAATATCCACTTGATTTGACTTTGTTTTATAGCTTTC
>JAYUIP010001008.1:0-1231 GCA_043765945.1 Arcicella sp. | reverse complement strand
CCGATGGTTCAAAGGTGGCTTTTGTGCGTTTGAACAATATGTATATGGTCGATTTAGCCACCATGACCGAGAAACAAATCACGACGGATGGCAAGTGGAATCACATCATCAACGGTGCTTGCGATTGGGTGTATGAAGAAGAATTTTCTTTCGCAAAAGCCTTTCAATGGTCACCCGATAGCAAAAAGATTGCCTTTATTTCTTTCGATGAAACCAAAGTGCCAGAGTATAATATGCAGACTTGGGGTAAACTTTATCCCGTTGATTATAAGTACAAATATCCCAAAGCGGGCGAGCCAAATTCAGTTGTAACGGTTTCGATTTTCAACTTGACCGACAGTAAAACCGTGAAAGTGGATATTGGCAAAGAAACCGACCAATATATCCCAAGAATTCGTTGGACGAACGATGCTAATGTGCTGTCTTTAAATAGATTAAATCGTTTGCAAAACAAAATGGAAATCATGCACGCTGAGGCAAATACGGGTAAAATGAGTGTGATTTTGACGGAAGAAAGCAAGACCTATGTGGACGTTGAGAATTTTGCGGACGATGTTTATTATTTAACCGATAATAAATCATTCGTAATGTCGTCTGAAAAAGATGGTTTCAAGCATTTGTATCAGTACGATATGACGGGGAAATTAATTCGCCAAATCACGGCTGGCAATTGGGAAGTCGCTGATTTCTACGGCATTGACGAAAAAACGAAGACTTTATATTTTACTTCAATGGAGATGTCGAATATCGAAAGACAACTTTTTAGTATTTCGTTGGATGGCAAATTAAAGAAACAATTAACTTCGGAAAAAGGCATGAACTCTGCCAATTTTAGCAAAGATTTTAAATTTTATATCCTCAGCAATACCGCCTCAGATAGTCCTTTGAAAGTCAGTTTGCACAAAGCTCAAACGGGTGAATTGGTTAAGGTTTTGGAAGATAATGCCGCTCTACGCAAGAAATTAGAGGATTATAACATCGCTCCGAAGGAATTTATGACCATCAAAACCTCCGAAAATATCGAATTGAACGCATGGATGATTAAGCCGACGGATTTTGACCCAACGAAAAAATATCCAGTATTTATGTTTCTTTACGGAGGTCCAGGAAGTCAGCAAGTTTTGAATAATTTTGATGCTTCAAACGGAATGTGGTTTCAGCATTTGGCACAAAAAGGTTACATTGTGGCTTGCGTGGACAATCGTGGAACGGGCGGAAAAGGAGCGGATTT
>JAYUIP010001007.1:0-1232 GCA_043765945.1 Arcicella sp. | reverse complement strand
GGAAAGTGTTTTTGTTTGGTATTGATAACCAGCAAGTTAACTTTAAAAAACCCATAGATTGCTTCAAATTTGCCCATAAACAAGCCGAAGCCATTGTGTTTATTTCCAATAAAAAACTAATGATTTCTAATGAACAAGGGGAGTTATTTACGGTTTCGTTGGAGCGGTAAAAAAGCCCACAAATATCTAAAATTTGTAGGCTTATTTGTTTACTGATAAATATATTCAAGTATCAATTTTCCATTATTTTCAACCACTTTAACGGGTAAATTTCTGTCGTTATATTCCGTAATTTTACGCTCAAAATTAGATGCTCCATTGGCTTTGATTACATTGTTTGGACTTGTTGAAAATGCACTTACAACATGAGGACGACTTTTAATGAGATAATTAGGGTTCACTTTATTGTCATATTCGTAGGTTGTCTTTCCATACTGGTCATTTTTTTCTACCAAATTCCCTCTGAAATCATATTTATAAGTTGTTTCAGCATAAACTTTTCCCGATTTATCAGAAGAAACGTGCCTCTCAATCCGTCCATTTGAATTGTAAAAAAAGGTACTAATTGCAGCGGTTGATAAACTACGTGTTATGCGAGTAATTCGATTATTTTCATATTCAAGTACATCAGTCGTGCGAATCCCTTCACTACTTGGGTCGCAAATCTTAGAAGAGTTAGAATAAAAACCTCTCATAATCGTCTTAACCTGAATCAATTTTTCACCTTGATATTCATAGAAAAGTTCATCTGAGGGATTATCACAAAATGCGTAATTGTTTTCCTTTACAAGTTTATTGTTTTGATATTCAAAAGTAGTGTATGTTTTGCCGTTACTTTTGATTTCAACGAGTCTATTTCCATCAGTCAATATTTGGTCAATAGAATTTTCTTTACAGCTAAGTAATAGACTGAAAGTCAGCGCAATAAGTATCTTTTTCATAATTTGTGTGCTTTTGAATTTTGAATATAAATGTAGATAAAATCCATAGAATCGGCAAATTTTCAGCCTTACTTTTACAATAAAAAAAGGGATTAAGGAAATAAATCCCTAATCCCCAACTACCTAATTATTATCTTAATCTATCCCTCCTACATTATCTATGTGGTTGCACTACTTCTGTCTAAAATACAACTGAATCGGTACGCCCGTAAAGTCAAAATGTTCACGCATTTGGTTCTCTAAATAACGCTCATAACTCTCACGAATATACTGTGGAAGGTTTGAGAACAT
>JAYUIP010001006.1:0-1232 GCA_043765945.1 Arcicella sp. | reverse complement strand
TTACGAGTTTTTTTATTGGACGGTTTTTTGTAGATTTGACTAATAAATATCGAAAATAATGTCAGCACCAGAAGATAAACATTACACATTACAAGAATATTTGGTGTTTGAGGAACAATCCGAATATAGAAATGAATACATCAACGGACGAATTATCCCTTTAGGTAGTGGCGATTTACCTTTTATCGAAATGGCAGGTGCTACGCCAACTCATAGCCTTATTAAAGAAAATTTATCAATCTCAATTGGCAGTCATTTAAAAAAAGCCAAAACTTGCCGTTCATATTCAAGCGACCAAAGAGTACGAGGTTTTGATGAAGAGAACTCTGGCGAAACCTATCCAGATTTATTGGTTGTTTGCGGAAAAACTTTATATGATGAAACAGATAAAAATGCCATAATTAATCCAATTTTGTTGATTGAAGTTTTATCAAAGAGTACCCGCAATTACGACAGAGGGGACAAATTTACGCTTTACAGAACCATTCCGAGTTTCAAAGAATACGTATTGATTGATTCCACGAGAATTTTAGTTGAAGTTTGGCGAAAATCTGACGAAAATATTTGGTCACTCATGCAAGAAGTGAAAAATTTTGATTCAATTATTGAATTTAAGAGTATAAACTTGCCATTACCCATGCAGGAAATCTATGACCAAGTTGAAGGATTGTTATCTATCACAAAATAATTTGAAAGACTATTTCTCGTTAAAAGTGCATACAAAACGTATGTGCTTTTTTATTTTTGAGAACTAAGTTTTGCCACAAAGTCTTCAAGATTTAAAAATTTTCTTCTCAACACTTAGGGACTTAGTGCCTTTGTGGCTGAATCTCCTTACTTTCAACCCCAAACCATGAAAAAAATCCTTATCATCTTTGTTTCAATCATCGCCCTTTTTGCTGGCGTATTGTTGGCTGTTCCCATCTTTTTTAAGGATAAAATTCAAGTAAAAGTCAATCAAGAGATTCAGAAAAGAATTAATGCCACGGTCTATTATAAAGACTTTGATTTATCATTAATTAAACATTTTCCAAACGTAACAATCTTATTATCAGGCTTTGGTGTGGTAGGGCATTCGCCTTTTGTGGGTGACACACTGGTGCAAGCGAAGTCGTTTTCAGTTTCTGCCGATGTGAAATCTATCCTTTCGGGAGATAAAATTGCGGTAAACTCAATTCAATTTGATACGCCCAAAATCTTGTTGAAAGTATTAAAGGATGGCTCAAATAATT
>JAYUIP010001005.1:0-1232 GCA_043765945.1 Arcicella sp. | reverse complement strand
CAACGGGCTTTATGCACAACCGTGTGAGAATGATTACTGCCAGTTTTATGATTAAACATTTGCTGATTGATTGGCGTTTGGGTGAAGCCTATTTTGCTAAAAAATTGAATGATTTTGACCTTGCTTCCAATAACGGAGGTTGGCAATGGGCGGCAGGAAGTGGTTGTGATGCAGCCCCTTATTTCAGAGTTTTTAACCCAAGATTGCAGACAGAAAAGTTTGATAAAAGTTTAGAATACATCAAAAAATGGGTTCCAGAATTGAACACTTTTGATTATCCTCAGCCAATCGTTGATCATGATTTTGCTCGTAAAAGAGTGTTAGAAGTGTATCAAAAGGCTTTGAAAGGTTAATTACATTCTATCTATAACGTAGGTTGGATCAAAATCCAGCCTACGCTAATTAAAAATTTCACCATTTTGTTTCTCTAAAATAATCCTACCTTTACAGTCATTCCCAAAATAACCCACCATAAATACAGTCACTGTATTAATACTTCCCTAATTGCATTTTTAAACTAATGTTACAATAGTAGAATTATCATTTTGATGATATTTGTATCGATGGTTAACCAAGTATATTAATTAACAGTCTGAAAATATTGGTTTTAAAACAATTAACTTTTCTGTTGAAACCAGTATAGCTATTTCTTTTATTCCTAAACTTAAAATAATTCATTATGAACCTTTTAGCATCACTAAAAGACAATCTCTCGCCAGAGATGATTTCAAAAGCTGCCAATTTGGTTGGTGAAGACAGCGGCAAAACCGCAACTGCCATGAGTGGAATTCTTCCTGCCATTATGGGAAGCGTAGTAGGAAAAGCCTCTACCTCCGAAGGCGCAACGGGCATTATGTCGATGTTAAGTTCGGGAGGACACGACGGCGGAATTATGAATAATTTGGGAAGTATGTTAGGTGGAGGTTCAAATACAGATGGCTTTATGGCATCTGGTTCGGAATTCTCTCCTCATTATTAGGTGACAAAGTGGGAGGAATTGCAAATAAGATTTCAAATTTTGCTGGTATTAAATTAGGTTCTGCTAATTCATTGATGAGTTTAGCGGCACCGATGGTAATGGGCATAATTGGTAAGCAAGTATCTGGTAGTAATATGACTTCAAACGGTTTAATGAGCCTTTTAACAAGTCAGAAAGACCATGTTGCCGATGCAATACCCGCAGGTTTGGGTGATAAATTAGGCGGATTATTAGGGTTGGGTTCAATGTTTGG
>JAYUIP010001004.1:0-3809 GCA_043765945.1 Arcicella sp. | reverse complement strand
CACCAACCCAATCCCAGAAGCCAAACATATTTTCAGGGTCTATGCCAAAAGCAGTTACTAATTTTTCATTGGTAGAAACCGCCACAAAATGTTTTGCGACATTTTCGGAAGAACCCCCATTTGCCAAAAACCAATCACGGGCAGAATTAGCATTTGACATCGTTTCTTGGGTCGTGAAAGTTTTGGAAGCAATCAAAAATAATGTCGTTTCTGGATTGATTTTTTTCAGTACTTCCGCAATATGCGTTCCATCCACATTGGATACAAAATGTAGTTTTAAATGATTTTTGTAAGGTTTTAGAGCTTCCGTAACCATTACTGGACCTAAATCTGAACCTCCAATTCCAATATTTACTACGTCGGTAATTGCTTTATCAGAATAGCCTTTCCATTTTCCCGAAATTACTTTTTCAGAAAAACCTTTCATCTTTTCTAAAACTGCATTTATTTCAGGCATAATCTCTTGCCCATCAACGCCAATAGGTGAATTTGAACGATTTCTTAATGCTACGTGAAGAACTGCACGATTTTCGGTTTTATTAATGACATCACCCGTAAACATTCGTTCGATGGCATCGTCCAATTCACATTCATTTGCCAACGCCACCAAAGTTGCTTTCGTTTTATCAGTAATTATATTTTTAGAATAATCCAATAAAATATCCTCAAAACGAATTGAAAATTTATCAAAACGTTCACTATCGTTCTTAAAAAGGTCTTTAATGGTAGTCTGAGCAATTTCTTCTCTATGTTTTGTCAATAAAGAAAAAGCATGAGTTTGGTCGAAGGGAACGGATTTTAGCATAATTTAGCTTTTTTACATAAATGAGATTCAAAATTACGAAACTGAGAATGAAAATCTAAATTGCTGATAGAATATCTAAAAAACAAAAAAAGGCAAATTCGGTTGAATTTGCCTTTTAGGAAGGAAATATATTTTCCTAAGAAACCACGAATTCATCCATCGGAACTCTTACTTTCTTCATTTTTGCCGTTGGGTCATTCGCTTCATCACGATATCCAACTGCCATTATTACTACACTCTTTAACCCTTTTGCAGGTAATCCTAAATATTCGTCCACCGCAGTAGTCGTGAACCCTTCCATTGAGCAACTATCAACTTCTTCAACGGCTGCTGCCGCCAAACCAGTTCCCAAGCCAATATAAGCCTGACGAGCCATCCATGCTTGTGCAGTTGCATCATCCATAGGCAAAGTTGAACCTTCGACCATCGCTTTGTAACCAGCCAACGCCTCTATCGGAACACCTCTTTCTGATGAAATTAAATTGAAGAAATTATCAATTTTCTCCTGAGTTATTTTCTCCCAAGTTGCAAAAATAATCACGGCACTTGCTTCACCAATTTGTGGTTGATTATAGGCCAAAGGCATAATTTGTTGCAATTTCTCTTTGTCTTGTACAACAATTAAATTGAAGGGTTGCAGACCCCATGAAGTTGCAGAAAGTCGAATTGCTTCAACAATATTATCAAGTTTTTCTTGTGGAACGGCTTTATCAGCAATCATTCTCTTGGCGGCATATCGCCAGTTTAATTGGTCTATGAAGTTCATATTATTATATTGTTAAATTTAATGTAATTACAATTAATGTCATTACATTAAAACAAACAAACCTTTTATATTTAAGTTCATTTGAATTGAATAAAAAACGTCGTGAAGGATTAAATCTTCACGACGTTGATAGTCACAGCAGTTGAATTATTTGATAATGTTAAAATTTATACAGTATTAGGGAAGCCTTCGGTTTTCACTGAATGCTTCCCTAATACTGTATAAATTTTAGCTAAACCATTCTTTTTACTCTTTCACAAAACGAACATCAATAATTTCAACACGCCGTTCTTTTGATGGAGCTAAATCGTAGATTGATAATTTAGTATTTTTCTCATCGTCGCTCAAACCTGATGCAGATGAATCTTCTCCATTGGCTTGCTCTGTTACCGAGATTTTATCCATCATTTTGCTTAATTTACCGCCATCATATTTTGACATGAAGTTTATGATACTACTGATTCTGCGTTTCGTCAAATTTATGTTGTAATCATTTTTCGCCAAAGGACTTGCAAAACCTTTCACCGTGATATTTACTTTTTCACCAGCACCAAGATTCTTTACAATCTTAGCCACCAAAGCGTTTAAATCATCGTGACCTTTCTTTACATCATTATCAAAAAAACCACCAATGGCTGTTTTACCTTCTGGGGTATCTGACTCAGATTCAAACTTTGACTTTCTGTTTTCGTATTTATTGAATGTTTGCGTGTAAGTCTGACTCGTTGTTATGGCTTGTGTATTTCTGTTCGGTTCATCATTATCAAAATATAAAACCACAGGATCAAAACCTTCCACTTGTTCGCCAACTGGTGCAGGAACAACGGTTTTGACGGTATCAACCATTGCAGGCGTATCAACAGAAACGGCTGAGACTTCTTTATTGCATCCTTTCATTAACCACCATAATAATAAGCCTAAAAGTGCTAATCCAATTAATGGCAATAACCATTTTGGTAAACCACCTGCGGCTACTTCAATTTCAGGTTCTGCATAAGCCAAAGGAGCTACTTTTGGAACTTCAACTTTCGGTATTTCCACAACGAGAGGGGCAATTTTTACTTCTGGAATCACGGCTGCGGCTGCTCCAAATCCAAGTCCCGCTAAACCTAATAGTGGAAGGAAACCTAACAAACCAATTTTTTTATCCGAAGGGCAACTTCTTGCAATTTCTTGGTGATTACCTGCTTTTAAAATTACATAATGAACGCCATCTTCCTCCATTTCTGCGTAACGATCTTTGTTATCACGATTTTTCAAAACAGAGGCAACGCCATTATCTCGAGCCGAGGTTGTTGGATAGCTTTCACTTCGTAAACTTACATTACCATCTTTGTCTAAAACCGAGAAGTAGTGCATTCCATCTTTCGAGAATGTACGAATTCCATCGGCTGGTGAATCTGAATGTCCTGCGTAAGCATCACATGGTAAATATTCGTCGATATTGCTGTCAGTATTGCTTGCCGCAATTGCTTCAACAACAGGAGGAGTGTCATCAAAAGAAAGGGCTGCTATTGAACCTGCTGCCATGAATGGAAACACGCCATAAATACCATCTGCACTATCGTAAGGACAACTTCTGGCAATTTCTTGATGATTCCCAGCTTTTAAAATTACGTAGTGCTTACCCTCCTCTTCGACAACGCTGTAACGTTCTTTAATTTCACTGTTTTTCTGAACTGAAGCCATTCCATTGTCACGGGCAGCGGTAGTTGGGTAGCCTTCACTTCTGAAAACCACTTTGCCAGTTTTGCTAAGCATGGAGAAATAATGCTCTCCACTTTCCGAGTTTTGGAAAATCTTAAAATTCTCAGCGGGAGAATCTGAATGTCCTACGTAAGATTCGCAGGGTAAATAGCCGTCAATTTGCATTTTAGTTGGTTTTTGTTCTGGGATAGCCATTGCTACAACAGGGGCTGGCATATCTATGGTAAAAGATTCGGTATTCTCCGTAATTATTCCTTTTGTATCATAAGTAACACCGTATTGCTCGGCGTAAGCATTGGTATTTTGCAGTAACCAGGTCATGGCATCTTCTCTTTCCTCAACAGAGTTAAACGATGGACTCTTAGCAATTTCTTGACGATTCCCTGCCCTCAAAATGAATGAATATTTCCCGCCCTTTTCAGACTTCTCATACTTCGATTCGTCACTACCATTTTTAATAACAGTTCTGATTCCATTATCTCGTGGAGTACCAGAACCGTAACCTTGCGAGTATAAAATGGGAGTTCCAGA
>JAYUIP010001003.1:0-1234 GCA_043765945.1 Arcicella sp. | reverse complement strand
CAGGCGGTTGGGGAACTTTGGATGAACTCTTTGAAATCTTGACTTGGCGACAATTAGGACTCCATAAAATGCCGATTGGCATTCTGAATACCAATGGTTTCTACGATGATTTACTGATTATGCTTAAAAAAATGGTTTCAGAGGGTTTCGTGAAAGAAGCAAATCTTGAAATGTTAATTGTGGATGATAACATTGAATCCCTTTTAGAAAAACTGCGTAATGACGTATCTGAGGGGGAATTAGTGGGAAAATGGATTGGTCGTACTCGACTTGGCAGAGCGTAATTTTTTCTTATATTTGAATGTTATTTTTAACCACAAAATATGAAAGTAAAAGAGATTATTCAATTGATTCAAGATGATGGTTGGGTTTTTGATAGACAAAAAGGTAGCCACGTTATTTATAAACATCCAGACAAAGACGGTATAGTTGTTGTGCCAAATCACGGACTTAGTAAAGATGTAAAAGTAGGAACAGCAAACAGCATTTTAAAGCAAGCAGGCATCAAATAAAATGGAATATTTAGTTATTTTTGAAGAATGTAATGATGGTGGATACAGTGCTTATGTGCCTGATTTACCTGTGTGTTTTACGGTTGGAGATACCTTAGAAGACACCAAAGAAAACATAAAAGAGGCAATAGAACTCTATCTGGAAGACTTAAAAGAACATGGAAAAGAAATTCCACAGCCTCCTCACAAAATGGCAGAATACATCGCAGTAGCTGCCTAACGAATATTAATTTCATGAAAAGGTAGTAGGTTTTCTGAACTCGGATTCATAGGATTTAAGGATTTTTAGGATTAATCCACGATATTTTTAATCCAAAAAATCCATTAATCGGTCGAATCCAAATTCAGACAACTTACTACCTTTCTGTTTAACAATTTTAAACTCCATTTTTCGTTTAAACCAAAAAATAGCTATCATTTTCTTTATGAAAACCACTCTCCAAATTCTTTGCACTGTATCATTGCTCGCCGTTCAAAACTCCTTGCTTACAGCCCAAAATAAGCCTGAAAGCATTGGTTCTGCGGTCAATACTGAATATTCTGAACTCAATCCTGTAATGTCGCCCGATGGGAAAACGCTTTATTTTGGGCGTAAAAATCATCCGCAAAACAAGTTCGGAATAGCTGGTACTGAGCAAATTGCGGGTTCGCAAGATATTTGGTATTCAGAAAGCCTCATGGGTGCGTGGACAACCGCCAGACGAATGTCCGAAGCCCTCAAT
>JAYUIP010001002.1:0-1234 GCA_043765945.1 Arcicella sp. | reverse complement strand
CAGTTCCAGCGGGCTACGAAAAATTGGCTGATTGTTGCAAGAAAGGGGGAATGAGGGAGTAGGTTAGTTATTGGTTGTAAGGGAATTGGTTATTAGTTATTAGAAGAATGGTTTATTGGAAGATTAGAGCATAACTGCTAATTTTTCAGTAACTAATCAATCAATAACTAATAACCATTTTTCATTTACGCCAGCATTCCCAAAAGAGAAGCCACTTTATCTTTCAAGTCTTTTCTATCGACAATAAAGTCAAGAAAACCGTGTTCAAGCACAAATTCGGCACTTTGGAAGCCTTTTGGCAAGTCCTTTCCAATGGTTTCACGAATTACTCTTGGTCCTGCAAAACCTATCAATGCTCCTGGTTCAGAGATATTGAAATCTCCAAGCATCGCATACGAAGCGGTTACGCCACCCGTTGTTGGGTCAGTCAAAAGAGAAATATATGGAATTCCTGCTTCTGCCAATAACGCCAATTTTGCCGAAGTTTTTGCCATTTGCATTAACGAAAATCCTGCTTCCATCATTCTTGCCCCACCCGATTTTGAAATCATCATGAACGGAATTTTGTGTTCCAAAGCATAGGTGATTCCTCTCGCAATTTTCTCGCCCACCACGGATCCCATCGAACCGCCAATGAATGAAAAATCCATGGCTGAGATCACAATATCAGAACCTTCCATTTTTCCGACAGCCGTTCTACAAGCATCTTTCAAACCTGTTTTCTTTTCAGTAGCCTTGATTCTTTCAGGATATTTTTTAGTATCCACAAAATTCAAAGGGTCACCCGATGATAACATGGCATCCAATTCTGTATATTTTGTTTCATCAAAAAGTAGCTCAAAATACTCCTGAGAGCCTATTTTTTCATGATAACCGCAATTCGAACACGTATAAGCCAACAAACGATGTTCACGAGTGTGCATTGCTTTTTTGCAAGATGGACACTGATACCAAAGTCCATCAGGAGCTTCACGTTTGGATTCTGTGGGGGTCAGAATTCCTTTATCTTTTCTGGTAAACCAAGACATATTTTTTCAATTAGCAATTAACAATTAACAGTTATCAGTTAAGAGTAATTAGATATTTTATTAAAAATTTTAGTAAAAAAGTGTGGCAAAGATACGTAAAAAATCAAAAGGCTTTCTCATAAATTTGAGAAAGCCTTTTGATTTTGAATGTATTATTACAAATTGATATTTTAAAACAATGCTCCTTTTATTGTAATACTTGGCGT
>JAYUIP010001001.1:0-1236 GCA_043765945.1 Arcicella sp. | reverse complement strand
TTACTGTTTTCATTTATTTTTAGGGATTAGGAGTTGGGAATTAGGCAATGACAAAGTTAATAAATCAAAAAGCCCAATTCAGGAATGAATCGGGCTTTTTGACGATTATTTTCATTAGTTTTTACGAGGATTTAAGGTTTGAAAATTCTATTCTCGCCTCTAATCCGAAGCGTTGGTCGCCCTAAAACCTTCTTCTACAAATTCATTAACGATTCTCTTCTACGCATCTTACCCGCTGGAATTCCAAACATCATTTTGAAACGACGACAGAAGTAAGCAGTATCTTTATATCCTACATCGGCACCAATCGCACGAATGGATTTCTTAGAAGTTCTCAATAAACCAACTGCCGCTTCCATTCTTTGGTATTCAATATAGTCTTGCGGATTAATACCTGTTAACATCTTGAAATATTGACCAACATAATCTTCTGAAACGTTCGCTACGTTTGCCAATACTTTATTGGATAAATCTCCACCGATATTATCTTTGATATACGCAAAAATATCAATCAAACGTGGGTCTTTGAAATACGTACTATTGGTTGCTAATTGTTCAACAAATAAACGATTACGGATAATGTAACGAATAATCTCAATAACGATTTCTTCGGTTTTTATCTTTATGATACGTCCTTTCCCTAAATCTTCGGTCATATCTTCCTTCAAAATCTCAGCTAACATAAAGGCTAACTTATCATCTTTTTTGATTAAGAAAGGAGGAATGTCGAGTGAAGTGAAGAAATTTACTGAGTCAAAAACTTTTGCCTCAAAAGCTACCATACCAAATGAATTTTCGATATGACCAATTCTTGAAGGTTCGAGGTTTGGCTCAAAATATAGTTCACGATGAGTCATGAACTCTTCGTTTGAAATCGCTTTGGGTTTTTCAGAGTTTCCGTAAGTAACAGAAAGCATTTTTCCACCAGGAATAAACAGCATGTCCCCTACTTCTGCATGAACAGCTTCTTCACCAAAAGATACATCTCCGTTGTACAAAATCAAGAGTGTGTTTTCTACATCATAGAAATTCTTGATACGGATAGGTTGTAATATTCTAATGTTGCGTGACTTTATAAACTTCACACCGAGCGACTCAATTATCTTATTATAATCTTCCATCTTTGCGGCTTTTTTTAATTATTTTTAGTTGTATTGTAACAAATTTAGGACAAAACTAATAAAACTATGTAAAATTCCAAAATATAATTAAAAAAAGAATCAAATACTTATTCAA
>JAYUIP010001000.1:0-1236 GCA_043765945.1 Arcicella sp. | reverse complement strand
TGGGTTTGCCAATTCCAGCATCAAGGCAAAAATTGCGGGAGATTATCTACGAAATCATCCGCTTGAATCCTCATAAACTCTTGGGCGTA
Source organism: Arcicella sp. (assembly GCA_043765945.1). Classification (GTDB taxonomy): domain Bacteria; phylum Bacteroidota; class Bacteroidia; order Cytophagales; family Spirosomataceae; genus Arcicella. The sequence continues at coordinate 1,147 of JAYUIP010001000.1, read as the reverse complement.
AAGATGATTATGACGGGTGGATATTCGGAAGATGGCTACACGCCTTCGCCAGTATCAAACTTAGTCGTGATGGGAAAACCCTTTGAATTTAAACCCGCTGACGTTGGTTTGAAATTAATGAGTATGGAATATAGAAGGGAGATTCCAGAGATAAAAACGCTGAATTACATTGTTCCAATCAGAGCCTTACAACAAATGAAAGCCGCTGGGGCGGATGATGTTTTATATCATCAAAACGGCAAAATCTCAGAATCATCACGGAGTAATATTTTTATCGTGAAAAATGAAAAAATCATTACGCCTTTGGATGGTGCTTTGTTTGGTGTAACGAGAAAGCATATCCTCAATTTTGCCAAAAATCATTTTGAAGTAGAAGAAAGAGATGTTTCAGTTCAAGAATATTTTGAGGCAGACGAAGTGTTCACGACGGGAAGTACTAAACGGATTACTGCCATTGTGAAGACTGATAATCAACTATTTAGTGATGGGAAAGTGGGAATTATTACTGAGAAACTACAAAATTTACTTCTCGAAGAAGAGAAAAAATAATGCTCTAAGTTAAATTATGTGGGTAAAATTCTACAATTTGAGTGACGTATTGAAAAAATAGTGTCTTAAATTTTGTGAAGGTATTAAAAAAAGATACTTTTGGTTTTGGGTAAAGATTTAGACTCAATACTCTCTTAATTTATTTACAAACAATTAAACAAAACCTTCTTACAATTATGGGCTTAATGTCATTTTTTAAGGGTGTCGGAGAAAAAATCTTCGGCGGAAATAAAGAGGTTGATCCTGCAACAGCAGCAACCGTAGAACCATTGAGAGCAAGTGCTTTATTGGCTCACGTAAAGAGTTTGGGCTTAGCCTACAACTCATTAACCGTAAAAACTGCGGGTGATACCGTAATTTTGGAAGGCGAAGTTGCTAAACAAGAAGATGCTGAGAAATTGGCATTGGCAGTTGGAAACGTTGAGGGCGTAAAAGTGGTTGATAACCAACTGGACGTTGCTGAACCAGCCGAAGAAGCAAAATACCACGAAGTAGTTTCGGGTGATACTTTATCAAAAATTGCCAAAGAATACTACGGTGATATGATGAAATATCCAGTGATTTTTGAAGCGAATAAGCCAATGTTATCGCACCCTGA
>JAYUIP010000999.1:0-1237 GCA_043765945.1 Arcicella sp. | reverse complement strand
CCTCCCACATTCACTCGATTGTCATAAACCATAAATTTTCTCGTTAAAACAATGTCATCTTCATTACGATTTTTATAAACCATGACAATATAATTTCCTGATAATTTAACGTGAGGCAACTCAATTATGAAGTGATTATACTGAATTTTTGTAGCAAAGGAGTTTTTATAATCGTTAATCGGAAAATCATTATATTCTGGCAAATATTCAATTTCACTCAAAACAGAAGGTTTCCAATCAGCATCACAATGAAAAACCTTAACTCTAAAAAACTGATAATCAGGGTTTAAGTAGTCAAATTCTAACATCAAAGGTTGATTATCTTGCAACTTCACAACGGGAGGATTCAGAGAAGCCTGAGCCGATTTTCCAGTATTTAAGATGGGGTACAATTGAACCGTGCGAATGTAAGGTTCATAGATATGATTGTCGTAAATAATTTGCTTAGGTTCGTAGGTATCTCTATTTTTTTTCTTTTGTGCGTTTGCCGAACATAAAAATAGGAATGTGCAAAACCACATTCCTAAAAAAGACATTTTCTTAATTTTCTTCATCTTTAATTTGGTAAATTTTCTAAATCTCCTAAATCTTTTCCTCTGCCCGATGCGGCTTTGTTTATTTTAAGATTTCTAATATCAATAAAATCAACTGTAATTTCATCAAATTCTGCTCTAACTTTTTGAGAATAACAATCTTCAAAAGAAATACCTGTAACTGATGTCAAAATATCTATTCTATTTGGTTCGTAACCGATTTGAATAATCATGTCTTCCTTCATAAAATCCTCGGCTTGAAGAGCCAGGACTCCCATACCAAAATCTCTTAAAACAACTATAATTTTTTCAGCATTTTCTCTTGAAATTGCTACCCAAAAATCTATATCACCCGTATATCGAGGATGTCCGTGAAAACCAACAGCATATCCACCAACAACTAAATATTTGACCTCATTAACGTTCAATAATTCGATAAATTCTTTGAAGTCTTGATTCAGTTCCATTATATTGTTTTCTTAAAAATTCGATTGCTGAAATTCTTCTTTCTGGTGATTGGGTAAGCCAATATTCAAAATTAGGGGCTTCTTGCCCTAATTTTGATATTTTAGTAATTGTACGATTCATTCTAAAATTTTCCATAGGTATTTATTTTAAACCAAACTCCCTTCCAACTCCTCCATTTCCAACATCACCTCTTCCCATTCATCATTCACTTCTTCCAATTGATTAAGAATTTTTTG
>JAYUIP010000998.1:0-3818 GCA_043765945.1 Arcicella sp. | reverse complement strand
GCCCGTTACGGTACGTACGATTGTTATACGAATTCAAGACCTGAACTTCGTAGATTCCTTGTAAGAAAACACCACTATTCCCCTTTCCTTGCCCTTTTTTATCATCACCTTCCATCGGTGAACGCCACTCAATGTGCAATTGACAATCGGCAAAATGTTTTTTAGTGGAAATCCCTCCCGTGCCACCCACAACGGTCATTGCATCATTTTCCACTTTCCACTTAGCCGCTCCACCATCTTTTACTGACTCCCACTGATCTAAATTTTTTCCATCAAACAAAACAATTGCATCTGATGGAACTGTGCCTGGTATAATGACTTTAATTTCAGGATCCATGTATTCGGTAGCATCAGGTTTATCGGGATTTTTTTGAGTAAAACGTGAATCCTGACCATTCACATAAAAGGCAGAAATGGAGACTAAGACAGTAAAAATTACTTTTTTGTTGATTTTCATGGAATGTTTTTGTTAGTTTATGGTGATTTTGAAATATAAAATTATGTTTAAGACTATAATTTCTCAAATAAACACCATAAAATTATTTTTATTGTGCTTACTTGCCCTCCCTCAGTTTAGTTCAAATGCCCAAACGAGTACATATAGCTACTTGGATATGAACACTATTTTAAAGGATAGTAAAATACAAATGGCTAAAAATCAGTTAATTAAAGGCTGGTCAATGCGAGCGAATGGAAGTAATTTTTATATTGAACGACGTGAGGATGTATTTTTACCTCAAACCGCCCTTAAAAGTATGGAAAATAATGCCAATGTTGTTGAAAAAAAAATGGACGAAAAAAAATTGATGATGTTAAAGACCAAAGCCTATTTTTTAATGACCATTGAAAAAAGAATTCCAAATGACAAAATTGCTTTGTTCAGGACTACTGCCAAAGCCATTTACCAAACTGATTTTTACACTATTTTCCTTTGGCAAGAACATGGTTTTACGTATTCAAATAAAACAATCCCCAATACTTTAAATAAAGAATTTCAAAGTATTGAAAAATTACTTGGAAGCCTTTGGAAATAAATATAAGCTATAAATCACTGTTTTAAATATACTCAATATGAAACCCGACATTCCTAAGAAAGCACCAGGACAAAGATTAGTAAACAGAATGCCGTTACGCACCAAGTGGTTGTTGTGTGCTGGAGCAGGATTATTACTTTTTGGCTTTGGAATTTCTATTGTTAGTTCAGCTGCAACCATAAAAGCTGACCCTACAAACACATTTTCAAGGTGGTTCATTATGGGTTTTTATGGACTAATAATCACCAACTTAGGCTTAGTATCATTCGGTCAGTCAATTCGCTTTAGGGTTTTGATGGATCTAAATAAAAGATTGAATAAACAAGAGAAAGAAATGATGAAACACGTTAAAAAGCTAAATCATTTAGGCGATGTGTTGAGGAATAAGGAAGACAAGAAGGGGAAATAGGTTTATTTAGGTATGAGGTAAAAAAGACGGAAACTTATTGAGTTAAATTCACGTATTTTGCTTTTTATTTTGAGTGTTTTTACTTCATACCTACGACCTCATAGTTCATACCCATGACCTCGTACCTAACTAAAAAGAAAAAACCCATCTATTGTGATGGGTTTTTTAATTCTTAGAAGAAATTGTACAAAATTACTTCGCAGCCTTCGCAGCAAATTCAGCTTTGATACTCTCGATATCAATTAACTTGATCTCAGGAGTTGATGTCAAAAACTTAATCGCATTGATTTTGTTAGTGGCTATACTCTTGTTTCTTCTATCTTTTCTTTTGAGTCTTGTAACAGCCATTATGAACAGATTTTTAAATTGAAGTGCAAAATTACGGCTTTTTTCCTTTTCTACCAAATGAGTTCTTTTAAATAGTTGTGAATTGTGAGTTTTGAATTGTGAGTCATAGACACTGAACATCCTTTTTATCAATTGATTTTTATTTAAATAGTTCATTTTCAATTAATTACAAATAATATTTGGTTAGAAAATTAACGTTAAATGGTAATCTTTGATTTATAAAGATTCAGAACATGAAGTTTTATTAAACTTGAAAAGAGTAATTTTACTCCTCGGCTTCGTAAATTTGTAAAAAAACATTGTGCAGGAAATCACAACTCACTCAATCACATATAAATGAGCAAACCCAGTATCGTAAAAGGCACAAGAGATTTTGGACCACAGCAAATGGTTCGCCGCAATTATATTTTTTCAACGATTCGTTCTGTTTTTGAGCGTTTTGGCTTTCAACCAATTGAAACGCCCGCCATGGAAAATCTCTCCACTTTGATGGGGAAATATGGCGAAGAAGGGGATCAATTATTATTCAAAATTTTAAATTCTGGTAATTTTTCTGAGAAAATAACACCACCAGATTTAGACGAAGGTTATAAAAAACTGACGACTAAAATTTCTGAAAAAGGGCTTAAATACGATTTAACTGTACCTTTTGCTCGTTATGTGGTTATGAATAGAAGTGAATTGACGATGCCTTTCAAGCGTTATCAAATCCAACCAGTTTGGCGGGGCGACCGTCCACAAAAGGGGCGTTACAGAGAATTTTATCAGTGTGATGCAGACGTTGTGGGAACAGATTCGTTGATATGTGAGGCTGAAATTGTGTTAATGGTTCATGAGGTAATGAAAAATTTAGGGATTGATTTTTCCTTAAAAATAAATAATCGTAAAGTTTTAACGGGTCTTTCAGAATCAATTGGAGCAACAGGACAGGAAAGTGCATTGGCAGTTGCGATTGATAAATTAGATAAGATTGGGAAAGAGAAAGTTTTGGAGGAATTAGCTGAAAAGGGTTTTTCAGATGAATCATTAACTAAACTTAATCCTGTTTTTGAAATTGCTGGAACAAATCAAGAAAAGTTTTTGAAATTAGAAGAACTCTTGCAAAATTCCGAAACTGGTAAGCAAGGAATTGAAGAATTAAAGCAAGTTTGGGTACATCTTTCAGCTTTTGGTTTATCAGATGAAAATATTGAGTTAGACATTACACTTGCCCGTGGATTGTCTTATTACACGGGGGCTATTTTTGAAGTAAAAGCCTCGGGTGTGCAGATTGGTTCTATCACAGGTGGCGGTCGTTATGACAATTTAACGGGAACTTTTGGAGCCCCAGGTCTATCAGGAGTTGGTATTTCTTTTGGGGTTGATAGAATTTATGATGTGATGGAAGAATTATGTCTATTCCCTGAAAATCAAACGATTACAACCAAATTATTGTTTTGTCACTTTGGAAAAGACGAGTTAAGTTTTGCCCTTCCTTTATTGCAAATGGCAAGATTAGCAGGTTTGAATTCAGAAGTTTATCCAGAGGTCACTAAAATAAAAAAACAGTTGGATTATGCTGATAAAAAGCAAATTCCTTATGTCTGCATTATCGGTTCTGAAGAGATGAATTCTAAGAAATTAGCCCTAAAAAACATGATTACTGGTGAGCAAGAGAAGTTGGATTTTGAACAGATTTTAGAAAAATTGAAGATTTTGATTTAATTGGATTATATCCAAATTGACGATTTTTGAATTTTAAGAATTAACTAAAAAAATTGAGTAGTATTCGATTTTCATACATTCCCAAATCTCAAATCAATATTATCGGCTTCTGCAATTTTGTAGAAGCCTTTTATTTTAAAGAGGGTTTTCCAAAAAAATTTTAAATATACTTTCGTTTTCAACAATAAAATCTTTTGACTTCTTAACTGAAAAAATGGGTTTCTTAATTTTAAAATGTTGACGGTAATTTTCCAGATATAAAAGAAAATTACCAGAGTTACATAATGAAAAATTAGAAATAAATAAGGTAAAACTCCATACTC
>JAYUIP010000997.1:0-1238 GCA_043765945.1 Arcicella sp. | reverse complement strand
CCAATTTTCAAGAATTGAACGATATTTTGAGTGACCTAAAAGAAATTAGAGAGAAACTAAAAGCATTGAACCCTTAATGTTAAAACTATGGATTTTTCACAACTGATAACCCTCGCTGAATGGACAAATGCCCTGGACGAACTCATCGCCAAAGCAATGCTTGCCATTCAAAGCAATGATGAACAGCAAATTACTGATTTGCAAGATGTATTGCTTGAATTTCAGAGACAATCGCCTCCAAATTTTGAAAGTTTAGACACCATTGCTTTCAAAATTTCTTTGGAATTGAATAGAGTAAACCGTACAACGGCTCTAATAAATATTAGAAAATTAGCTCAGGAATTAAGAGACTTAAATAGGATTTTGGGAGTAGCTACGGCGAATGCAAATCAATCCGCTGATATAATTCAACTAAAAAGTACAAAGGAATTTTTAAGCAAAGCCAAAACAAGTTTAACTATTTTGAAGGGATTGAGAGATGATTTAGCGGATAATTCAACCGATTTAGGCAGAAAAGTAGCGGCAGTTTTTAAAGCAATTCAAGATTTTGAAGATGCTTTTCTGGATGGATAATAACCCACAAAAAATGCCTCTCAAATCAAATCTGAGAGGCATTTTTTGTATAATTTAAGCTATTAATTATTCCGTCTTCCCGAAAGCATACTCAAATAATAAAGCAATTGAGCCAACATTCCCATCGCCGCTGCAACGTAAGTCATGGCCGCCCACCAAAGGGCATCTTTTGCTCCGTCGTGTTCTGGTTGCGTAACAATATTTTTAGATTCCATCCAAGCTAATGCTCGGTTTGAAGCATCAAATTCAACGGGTAAAGTCACGAAACTGAACAGTGTTGCCAACGCAAACATCACCACACCCACCAATAGGACTAAGCGATTTCCCGTTGAATATAAAATCATCATACCAATGGATAAAGCAAACGGCATAAAGTTATTAGCAATGTTCAAAACGGGAACCATCGCACTTCTAAATCCTAACATCGAATACGCCACAGCGTGTTGCACAGCGTGTCCGCACTCGTGAGCGGCAACGGCAGCAGCTGACACGCTTCTGCCTTGATACACATCTGGGCTAAGATTCACCGTTTTGTCGGTTGGGTTATAATGGTCGGTCAATTGTCCTTCAACGGACACAATTCTTACGTCAAAAATGTTGTTATCTCTTAACATTTTCTCGGCGATTTCCTTGCCCGAAAGTCCATTTTTCAATCCAACTTCCGA
>JAYUIP010000996.1:0-1239 GCA_043765945.1 Arcicella sp. | reverse complement strand
TCGAAGGGATGATTGGAAATCTTATCGGGACACGTTGTCAAAAAGCCTATTCCAAAGGAAAAACATATTATTGCTAAAACTATTCACATTGAAATCGGACCGCCGATGCGGACAAAACAGAGATTTTAGAACGCATCTAAAAAGGCTTTGCCGGGAAACGGTTTGTTTTTCTAAGAAGGATGATATGCATTATGGAATTATAAAGGCTTATATTTTTCTTAGAAATGAGTTTGGTTCGCTTGTAAAAGCGGAGCATACATTTTAAACCAGTACTCAAGGAACAATTTGACCGAGCTCAGGAATTATTTTCAAATTCTACCTTTTTAAAAGAGGTATTGGATATAATTAATCATGAACTTAGTAAATGATTCAAGAGAATAATAAACGGTATAAAAAATGCCTTTGTTCAATAAACAGAGGCATTTTTATTAAAATCTAAACTAAACTAATCCCCGTCATAATCACAGGCTTTTCAATGCCCATTAGTTCCAAAATGGTTGGGGCAATATCTCCCAATTTTCCGTTTTTAATCGCTTTTTTGTCTTTATCAATCAAAATACAAGGCACAAGATTCAGACTGTGTTGCGTATTGGGCGAACCATCATCGTTAATCATATAATCCGCATTGCCGTGGTCTGCCAGAACAATTACTGAATAGTCACTGCCGATTGCTGCCATCACGACTTCTCCCAAAGATTCGTCAACGGCTTCACAGGCTTGTATAACTGCCTGAAAATCACCCGTATGCCCCACCATGTCAGGATTGGCAAAGTTTAAACAAATAAAATCCGCTTCTGAATTTTTGAGGGCTGGTAATAACGAATCCCTTACTTCATAAATTGACATTTCTGGTTGTAAATCATACGTTGCCACTTTTGGTGAATTGGATAATAAGCGAGTTTCACCCTCAAAAGTTTCGTTTCGTCCACCCGAAAAGAAGAACGTTACGTGTGGGAATTTCTCGGTTTCCGCAATTCTGATTTGCTTTTTACCCGCATTCGCCACAATTTCGCCCAAGGTTGAAGGCAAATTACTATCATCAAAAATGACGTTTACATTCTTGAACGATTTATTGTAATTAGTCATCGTGTAATAACGAATGTCCAATTTTTTCATGCCATTTTCTGGAAAATCTTCTTGGGTTAATGCCTTCGTGATTTCCTGCGGACGGTCAGTTCTATAATTAAAACAAAGCACCACGTCACCTTCTTGAATATTGCCAATGGGTAAATTATTTTT
>JAYUIP010000995.1:0-1240 GCA_043765945.1 Arcicella sp. | reverse complement strand
TTTGCTTCTTGTTTGTAAATACGAAGATAAGTTCCAGATTTTCCTCCGCCTGAAATTACGCCATATACACAAACTAAGTCACCTGCACTGGATGAAATGGACTTTAAACCCGTATAAACCAAGTTTTTATTGTAGGTTTTCTTCAAAAATACCTTCGCATTTTCTTTGCCAATAATTGGTTTCAGATTTCTTCGATATATCCGTACATTTTGAGCGAGATGAGGTTCAAATGGATTGAGAGAGTTTTTTGCATTTTTCCAATAGAAATGATCTTTCATAAAAACCATTCGCTCGGCTAAAACCATCTGATTTTTGAGTTCATAAGGTTTAAATACTGGATAGATTTCTGTAACATTTACAGTATTTGCAACAACTTCATCGTGAGGAAGCCCCATGTCAATGGCGACTTTCCACGAGTTGTCAGACTGCTTTTTCCATAGCGTTACAAAACTGCCAAAAGCACTTGGTTTTTCTTCGGCTGAAGTATTATGAAATTGATAATTCCCAACGGTGTAACCCAAATCTGATGAACCAGCAATTTCAGCAATAATCGGTTGCCAAGTACTAACTCCTTTAAAATCAAGGATTTGCCAATATTCTAAACCATTTATAGGAGTTGATTTGTCAAAAATAATTGACTCTTTCGACAAAAATTCAAGGAAAGCATTTTTTGTTCCTCGGTCAATTGAAGCTTGTGCAAATGCACTTTCTGTTTGTATTATCTTCTGTAATTCTTCCTTTTGCTTTGGGTCTTGGGCGAAAATTGAGATGGAAAATAATAGAAAAAACAAAAGCCCCCCAACCCCCGAAGGGGGAGTTAAAAATGGACTCGAAAACTCCCCCTTCGAGGGTTGGGGGGCTACTTTTTTTCTCATATTTTCCATTATTTTCTTCCAGTTCTACTATTTCCACCCTTCTTAACGTTCCTATTTTTTCTTTCGCCGCTGCTACTTGAAGATTTCCCAAAACTACCTTTTCTTGCCTCTTTTCCTCCTGCAATAATCTGCTTTTTCTGGGATGCTTCCTTCTGTTTTGCCTTTGCTTTGAAATCCTTTTTTTCGTGAAAAGCACCCTTAAAATCGGGGTCTTCTCGCTTGCGTTGCTCATCAATTTCACGAAGCATAATTTGCTTTTCCACGAAGGGCGTTTGCAGGATTTCTAAGTCCGCAGGCAAGGCTTCACGAGGGATAGTTTGCTTAATGATTTTTTCAATTTTTCCGATGTGATATTCCTCTGCTTC
>JAYUIP010000994.1:0-1243 GCA_043765945.1 Arcicella sp. | reverse complement strand
AGTGTGCCTGTAAAACCAGAACCTGTAACGTTAATCGTTGTCGGTCCTGCGGTGGCTCCTGTTATTGGTATGGTTAAATTACCCGTTTGATTTGCTGTATTGTTGGCAATAAAAGTCCCTGTGGACGAAGCCGTGCCGCAATTGAAGGTAAAAGTGGCAGGAGGAATATTATAATATCCCGCATAAGTGTTCAGTAAATCTATACAGTCTACTCCCACAGTAGTTTTCACGATAACCACATAGTTTGCATTGGGTGTAAGACCTATCCATGCAGGGTTCATTGGATTTGTCTCACTGCCACCAGCTACAACTCCATCATTAATAGTTGTTGGGGCAATTGCTGCACCTGAACAAGCATTACCAGTGTAAGCATACAAAGCATACTCACGAGAATTCGAGGTTTGATTGAGACAAGGTGCAGTATTTGCAGTGGTCGGACTAATCTGAATACCATGAAAGAAGCCAAGATTTCCGTTAGCATCCGTTGTTACCTTCCAAGATTCTGTAATAGATGTGGACGGTCCTTGGGTTCCAGCAATTGGATGAGCCGTAAGAGCTGAATAAGTTGTTGTGGCTTTTGTTTTCGCATCAGCCGTAAGTGTGTTAGCGAAACACGTCAAAGTCGCATTATGACTCGGTTGTTGAGCATTAATTTGTTGAAAACTACCCATCATCATCCATAATACCAGATGAAAATACTGCCTTTTCAAAATACTGGTTTCGTGACTGGTGTTTCCACCAGACATCTTGGGTAAGTAACTCATCGGATGAAAAATAACCCATAATAAATTGATAATCAGATATTTGAATTGCCTATGCACGATGTCTGGTGAGGACACCAGCCACGAGTTCAGCGAGCCACGAAGGCAAGTTTTTTCAGTATCTAACAAAGGAAAAAGTAGCGGCTTTTTCATATACATTTAAGAATTATGCTCTCTTCCCCAAGAAAAGCTATTGTTTAATAATACTCCTTCGGGGAAAAGAAAGGAATTTATGGAATAAATTGGTAAAGAAATTTTAAAATTTCACACCCAACTGAGAGAACGTTTTTGGATACTATCCATTAGAGTTGCCCATTAAAATCAAGCAACTTATTTTTATAATAATCTGATAATCAATTAATTAAGTAATAATTTTAGGGAAGTAATTACGAGTATAATACCCTAATCCCAAAACCTACCATCTAATTTACCCCTGGAGGTGTTGTTCCTGCATTACACGGTGGAGCCGTCACAACAATTTT
>JAYUIP010000993.1:0-1243 GCA_043765945.1 Arcicella sp. | reverse complement strand
CAATGGGCCAAAGCCATGACGAAAACCAAGTATCTAAAACGTCGGGGTCTTGACTTAAATCTTCTTCGGTTAAGGCAAATAACAATAGGTCGTGTTGAGCTTTCCGCAATGCCTCACGTTTGGTTTTGGCAACGATGATTGTGCCATCTTGCAAGTAAAATGCGGGGATTTGTTGTCCCCACCACAACTGCCGACTAATGCACCAATCATGCACATTTTCCATCCAAGAACGGTAGGTATTCTTGAATTTTGAAGGATACAATTTGATGGTATCATTCATCACATTTTCCAAGGCGGGCTTAGAAAGTTCGTCCATTTTCAAAAACCACTGCAACGACAATTTCGGTTCGATAACTGCACCCGTCCGCTCAGAGGTTTTCACGATAGATTTATACTCCTCCATCTTTACCAAATGTCCCGATTCTTCCAAATCTTTCACAATATTTCGACGAGCGGCGAAACGGTCTTGCCCTACATAAAGCACCGCTTTTTCATTTAAAAAACCACCATCGTCCAAAATATCAATTACGGGTAATTTATGTTTGATACCTAACTCATAATCGTTCAAATCGTGGGCGGGTGTTACTTTCAAGCAACCCGTTCCAAAATCCATTGTAACGTATTCATCGGCAATTACGGGAATTTCACGTTTCAAAAGGGGAATCAAAACTGTTTTGCCAATCAAATGCTGATACCGTTCATCATTAGGATTTACACAAATAGCAGCATCCGCCATGATGGTTTCGGGGCGAGTGGTAGCAATGACAATAGCCCCCTCCGCCCCCAGAGGGGCGACCGACGCTTCGGGAACTTTCTTGTCCGAATCAGAGTCCAAAACTCCCCCTCTGGGGGTCGTGGGGCTATACCTTATATAATAAAGTTTCGCCATTATTTCCTTCTCAATTACTTCTTCGTCCGAAAGAGCGGTTTTTCCGAGTGGGTCCCAGTTTACCATTCTTACGCCCCTATAGATGTTCCCTTTGTTGTATAAATCAACAAAAACATCAATTACCGACTCGTAATAATGGGCATCCATCGTAAAATTGGTTCTATCCCAATCACACGAAGCTCCTAACTTTTTCAATTGGTCGAGGATAATTCCACCGTATTTATCTTTCCATTCGTGGGCATAACCCAAGAATTCTTCCCGAGAAATGTCTTTCTTTTCAATACCTCTTTCTTTCAACATCGCCACCACTTTTGCCTCCGTTGCAATAGACGCATGGTCAGTTCCAGGTACCCA
>JAYUIP010000992.1:0-10801 GCA_043765945.1 Arcicella sp. | reverse complement strand
AGAGAAGGATGATTGTTGATTGGGGACACAATGCTTGGGGAGGAAAATATCCGCCATTTGATGCCGATGATAATTTACCAATTAAAATCGCTGAATATCGTAATTTAGAATACGTTACGCCAAATATTATCATGGAAGGTGGTTCTGTTGACTTTAATGGAAAAGGCACCGTTCTGACCAGTCGTTCATGTTTATTAAATCCCAATCGAAATCCACATTTGAATCAAGCTCAAATTGAAGAATATCTTTGTGACTATTACGGATTAGAACAAGTTTTATGGGTAAATGATGGCATTGTGGGCGATGATACAGACGGACATATTGACGATACTGCACGATTTGTAAATGAAGATACGGTTGTGGCGGCGGTGGAATACAATATAAATGATGAGAATTACGAGGTCTTAAATGAGAACTTGAAATTGATGAAACAAATGCGTTTATTGAATGGTAAACAACTGAATATCATTGAGTTACCGATGCCATCGCCCGTAGTAATTGATAATATTAGGACACCTGGTTCTTATGCCAATTTTTTGATTTGTAATGCAGGCGTGATTGTGCCAACTTATCAATGCAAAAATGATGATATTGCTTTGAATATACTATCACATGTTTTCAAAGGTCGTGAAGTAATTGGTTTAGAGGCAACTGACATCATTTGGGGACAGGGGAGTTTTCATTGTCTATCACAACAGGAACCAATGGTTTAACATACATTTAATAACCCAAAAATGAAATATACATATTTATACACCATTTTGTTAATGCTCGGGTTCGTTTCCTGCAAATCCACAAAATCAATTACTGAAAACAAAGCTAAACTACCAGCCCAATTCGTTCAATTCCAGGTTAAATCCCTAAAAGCCATCAATTTAGAGGAATTAACCTTTGCCGATGAAGTAGTTTTAACTTATTCTTTAACAGCCGTAGATGAAAATAATAAGGTTGTGCAAGTGGCAAATGGTTCTTGGGGCGTTGAAAGTATGAAGGCAGGACAAATTGTTTTGGGGGATAAATTCAAAACGATTGAATTACAGATTCCTTTGAAAGGAAAGGTTTTGTCATCGGTAGTTTTGACGGAAATAGACGACTATATGAAAGCTCAAAACTTGGTGAAAAAGATAAATGAACTGGGAGGTTTGGGTAAAATTCCAGCCATGTTTATTGCCTTGGGAGAATATGAAACCCCTTTAGCAGTTGTCTTTGCAAGTCTTCAAGCGGCGGGAATTGGATTGAGAGCCGCTGAGAAATTTGACCAAGATGACTTGCTTGGACAAAGCACTTTTGACCTTAACGTTTTGACCATTTCCGAAAATCAAAAAATGTACCCCATTAATCTTATTTTTGAAGGAGAGCACCTTAAAAATAAATTTAAATACGAATTAAATTATGAGTTAAAAATCAAGTAGTTTAAACCCTTAAAATATTATAATGACATATTTCTCTTCAAATAAATACTTTTGTCCGTTGCTCATCATTTTAACGTATTAAAGATTGGTTAGATTGTCTGAATAATTATTTGTATTTTTGTATCCCTAATACAATAAACTAACACGCTAAATAGTTAGAAATCATATCAGAAATTGCTAAATGAGGTATTAAGATTAAGAGGTTTCTGCTATAAATCGTTTGAAATACCGCCATTTCAAGCATTAAGATTGAAAAATTATGATCCACATTATTAGATTATTTTATATAACAACCGCTTGTTTTTTGCTATGCTCTAATGCTGTAAATGCTCAAACAGAACCTTTCGCAATCAAAATTGGTAATCGTCTAATCACTCCCACTGAACTGTCGCAAACCTACCGAAGACTTCTCCAAAGTGATAGTATAAAAAAAGATAAATCCAAAGAATTTTTTGATAATTACTTGAACTATGAGTTGATGGTTTATGCCGCTCAACGCATGGGAAAGGATACAACTAAGGCTTTTAGAGAAGAGATTAATTCATATCGGAAGGAGTTGGCAACTCCTTATCTGATAGATAAAATTCTTCTTGAAAAAATGATTCAAGAAACCTACGAACGTATGCGTGAGGAAGTACGAGTTGCCCATATCTTTATTCCAGTTCCCAACAATGCAAGTCCAGCCGATACAATGGTAGCGTTTGATGAAATCAGAACTCTACGATTAAGAATTTTGAAAGGAGAGTCTTTTGAACAAGTTGCTAAAAATTATTCACAAGATACAAAAACAGCTGAAAAAGGGGGCGACATGGGTTTTATTGCAGTTTTAGAAAATAATTATGGCTTTGAAACAGTGGCTTATCGTAATTCTAAAGGGGATTTATCCTTGCCAATTCGTACTGAGAAAGGTTATCATTTAGTAAAAGTCTTAGAGAAGCGTTCGTCGAGAGGAAGAATTAAATTGGCTCATATTTTGATTAGTGTTGCCCCAAATGAAAAGCCAGAAGTTATTGCCGCTGCCAAGAAAAAAATTGATCAAGCTTACGAATATTTGAAAAAAAATGAGCCTTTTGAAGGCGTATGCAGAATCTACTCAACCGATCCAAACACAAAAAACAAAGGTGGTATTTTAGGTAAATGGTTTGAGGCAGGTACACTGATTGATGAAAAGATGGCGAATGCAGTTTTTTCGCTAAGTGATAAAGGCGATTATACCGCTCCAATTCAAACTTCTTTGGGTTGGCACATTTTCAGATTAGTTGAGAAAAAACCTATATTGAAATTTGAAGAATTGGCTCAATATATTAAAGAAAAAGTGACAGCCGACGCTTCCAGAGGAGTAATAATAAGGGGGAATTTAGTGAAACGATTGAAGAAAGATAATAATTTTCAAGAATCCGTATCTGTGAAACAAGAGGCTTTTGATAGCTTTTATAAAGATAGAATCGGTAGTGAAGATTATCTTGGAAAAACCATTTTCACGATTAACCAAACGGCTTCGACCGTTCGTGAATTTTATAGTTTTGTTACGAAAACGCAAAGACAATTAGCTAAGATTGGAGCTTTGAACGATAAATCTGAACGGGATTGGTATAACCTTTTTGTGGAGGACAGAAACCTTCGATATGAAGAAATTAATCTTGAACTAAAATATCCTGAGTTTCGTTCGGATGTTCAAGATTTCCGTGAGGGAATTTTGCAAAAGGAATTTTTAAATGATAATGTGCTTGAAAAATCGTTAGATTCATTGGCTCAATTGAAATATTTTAATCAGAATGCTCAGAATTATCAGTACACAAATCGAGTCTTGGCGAAGGTAGTTTCCACCGACCGTCGTGAGACTATGGAACAAGCAAAAGCTTCTTTATCGAAAGCTCCTTATCCAATGAATCGTCGTTTTCCTGAGATTTATTTTGAGAAAGATAAATCCGATTTCTCGACGGATGCTCAAAAAATGCTTTACGATTTGACTATCATCATGACCAGAAATCGTGATTATACCATTGAAATAACGGGAAATTCAGACCCTGAAGAAACCGAAACCGTTTCTTCACAAAGAGCCAGAAAAATTGTTAACTATTTGATTAATAAGGGTATATCTCCCGCAAAAATTCTTGAAAAAGATGATGGTAAATATAAGCCAGTTTCAAAAATAGAACGTTCAAAGAATATGAGAGTAGGTATTAAATTCTTTTCAAATTCAATGGACGATGTTGTAAAAAGATTTAATGCTTTGAAACCAGGAAGTTTAACTGCCGACGAGAGATATTTCAAGAAAGGAGATAATGAATTTTTGGATTCTATTAATTGGACAATTGGTGAGAGTAATTATGAAGTGAAAAATAGACAAGTTTGGGTCAATATTCAGAAAGTGGAAGAACCACGACCAAAAACTTTTAAGGAAGCCCGTGGGCAAGTGATGAAGGAATACCAAACGGTTTTATTTAATAATTTAATCAATCAATTGAAGGCAAAATATCCAGTAGTTTTAAACCAAGATGAGTTGAATAGGGTTTTGAATTAATAAAGTCACAAGTTTTAAAGTCATAAGGAAATAACTTTTATCTTATGACTTTATTTTTTGTTTCACTTAACATTTTTTAACTTAAACACTATACCAATCCACTCCACAAAAAGCGTTATCTTTACGTATTATTTTAATATTTTCGTACATGAAATTCCCAAAAAATCTTTTTTTATTACTAACCATCACTGTAATATTTAATCACTCAACGAAAGCTCAAACTCCTGTTGTATTGGATAAAATTATTGCGAAGGTGGATAATTATTATTTATTAAAATCTGAGTTGGAAGCACAGTTTCAACAGGCTTCACAAAATGGACAACAAGCACCACCCAAATGTCAATTATTAGAAAGCCTTGTGGTGGGAAAATTGATGTTGGCAAAGTCTGAAATTGACTCTGTAACGGTTGAAGAAAAACGCATTGATTCGGAACTTAACTCTCGAATGGAGCAAATGGAACAACAATTTGGCTCTCAAAAGAATATCATTGAGGCTTATGGAAAGACCATTGCTTCTTTGAAAGATGAGCTTCGTTCTGCCATAAAAGAACAAATGGTGACTCGCAAAATGCAAGAGAAAATTACGAGTGATGTGAAGGTTACGCCCAAAGAAGTTAGACGTTTCTACGAAGCAATTCCCAAAGATTCTTTGCCATATCTGCCTTCTGAGGTTGAAATTGGACACATTATAAGAATGGCAAAAACTACAAAAGCTCAAAAGGACGAACTTTACAGAAGACTTTTAGATTATAAAAAACGGGTTGAAAATGGAGAGAAATTTGATGAATTAGCTAAATTGTATTCAGAAGATATTGGTTCAGGAAAAAGAGGTGGTGATTTAGGTTTTTCTAAACGTGGAGCGATGGTTGCCCCTTTTGAGGCGGCGGCTTTGAAATTGAAGCCTAATCAAATGTCGGATGTAGTAGAGTCTGAATTTGGATATCATTTAATCAAATTATTAGAAACTCGTGGACAAGAATACCATGCTTTGCATATTCTTTTACGTCCTGATTATCAACGACTTGACGTAACTGAACCAACTCGTTTTTTAGATAGTATTAGAGTTTTAATTCAACGTGATACTTTGAAATTTGATAAAGCCGCTAAATTACATTCCGAAGATAAATCAACCCAAGACGCAGGTGGAATGTTGATTGACCCACAGTCCCGTTCGGTAAGAATGCCTTTGGATGGCACGATGGAATCGGGTTTATATTTCACGGTTGATACCATGACAGTTGGAACAGTCTCTGCTCCAATGGCTTACAGAACCGAAGATGGACGTTCAGCAATGAGAATTTTGTATTACAAAACAAAGCACGCTCCACACTTTGCCAACTTGCAAGACGATTTTCAAAGATTGTCAAATTATACGTTGAATAGAAAAAGAAATACAGCCATCGAAAAATGGTTTGCCAAAGCAAAAGAAGACGTGTTTATTTATGTGGTGGATGAATATAAGGAATGTAATGTGATGAAGATGAATTAGAAATTGGTTACTGGTTATTAGTTATTTGCTAAATATTTTCAAAACCATTAACAAATAACCGATAACGATTCAAATACTTTGGCAATAATTTTGTTTATATTTAAGAAGTGTCAGGTAAATTTGCCTGACACTTTGATTTTACTCAAATTCAAAATACAATTTATTAAAAAATATGGCTCAATACCAATCAGACGTTGAAGCAGTTGATGCTTTGAGAGAATCTTACCAAAAACTTACCACTGAAATCGGGAAGGTGATTATCGGGCAAGAAGATACCGTTAGAATGTTGCTCACCGCTATTTTTTGTCAGGGACATTGTTTGCTCGTGGGTGTTCCAGGATTAGCAAAAACATTGTTGATTCATACCATTGCCGAGGCGTTGGATTTAGATTTTAATCGTATTCAGTTTACACCCGATTTAATGCCTTCTGATATCGTGGGTTCGGAAACGTTAGATAATGAGCGTAATTTTAGGTTCGTGAAAGGACCAATCTTTGCCAATATTATTCTTGCCGATGAAATTAACCGTACACCCCCAAAAACGCAATCTGCCTTGCTTGAAGCCATGCAGGAATATGCGGTGACGGTGGCTGGACGCAAATATCCCTTGGAGAAGCCATTTTTCGTGTTGGCAACCCAAAATCCAATTGAGCAAGAAGGTACATATCCGTTGCCAGAGGCTCAATTAGACCGTTTTATGTTCATGGTAAAGTTGGATTATCCTTCTTATCAGTCAGAATTAGATATTGTGAAAAGCACCACTTCGGATAAAAAATACAAAGTACAAAAGCAGGTCACGGGACAACAAATTTTGGAATTTCAGCAGTTGGTACGACGAGTTCCCGTAGCGGATAATGTGGTGGAATATGCCGTGAAATTAGTCCATAAAACTCGCCCAAATACAGAAATGGCGAATGAAACTTGTAACAAATATTTAGAGTGGGGTGCAGGACCAAGAGCTTCACAAAACTTGATTTTGGCGGCAAAATGTAATGCCCTTTTAAATGGAAAATACTCACCAGATATTGAAGATGTGAAAGCAGTTTCAATGGCAGTGCTTCGTCATAGAATTGTGAGAAATTTTAAGGCTGAGGCTGAGGGTGTTTCGGTTGAGGATATTGTTCGGAAGATTATGTAGGACAAAATTATTATCAAAAAGCCCTTTCAGATTAAGTTGAAGGGGCTTTTGTATTTAAAACAATAAATCAGTCAGGGGTGAATGTAAAATCAGGATAACCATACATTTGTCCTAATTCAGGTGTACTATTTGGAAATGTTGGAGTCGTGAATGACCCATAAAGTGCTTTTTGAATTATAATACTTCCAATAGTGATGGGAAATATTGTGGCATTAGTGTTGGTAATTCTATAATAACTTCTTGCTTTTGCACCAACAACCGTATTTAAGGTAACAATATATTTTGTGTCTTTTTCAACGGTTAATTCATCAATTTTAACGAGCGTAAATTTATCTGGACTCGTTTGTTCAACAGCTTTTTGTCTAAGTAAGGCTTTCGTTGTTTCGTTCCAAACCGATACGGTATAAATGCCAGGTTCAGGCATTCTGCAACCTAATTGAGTGACTTTACCCTTCAAAGATGCACTAAATGAATATCCCAACTCCCAAGAAACCGCAGGGCGAACAACCTCGGTCCAAGTTTTATTTTCTAAAATTTTAGCCATTGGGCTTTCACTTGGTTTGGCGGCGGCGGGGATTGTTGTCTCATCTTTTTTACAAGCATTTATTAACACAACAAGAAGGAGAAAAGGAATCAATAATTTTTTCATGATAAATAATTGTTAATTGGTTTGTTTAAAAGTATTTTAATTGTTTGATTTTGAGTTGTTTATAAGTTTATCTATGCAAATATTACTGATAAAAGTATAATTTATGATTATCGTTGAGTGAACGGTGTTATTATTTAGTATTTGGTAATTTGACGAACACTAACTAACTATTTTGTATTTTAGTCGTGAAATAACAGAGAGATGGTAACAGGTTTTAATCAAATATTTTCCAGTAGAACTGCGTTCTAAATAAGTAGATATTTAGAGGCTTCAAAACGGTGAACTTTGAATAAAATATTTTTCTTAAATTTGATTAAATAAAATCCTTACTCCATGAGCGTTAAAAGACTTTTGTATATTGCTATTCTATTTATTTTTTGTCAAACATTTCAGCGTTGTATTTGGGCGAGGCGTTGTCCAGAAAAATCGTGTAGAGTTGCACAGGAACATAAACATGAAAGTGGGGCTTTTCGTCCACGGGCAGCTTTTTCTTGGGTAACAACCAAAAAACATTGGCCCTGGAGTCGATTGGTAGGTAGTAAGAAATTTGATGGGAAAAAGGATAAAAAAACCAAGAAAGTTAAATTCAAATATACTTTGCCTGGAGAGAAGCAGTAAAAGACAAAATTAAATTCCAGCTATGATTTGTTAATTACAAATCATAACTGGAATTTAATTTTTAATCTGATGCAACTAATTTTCATACAATTCCGTCCTACAAAAAACAATAAAATTCTATCAGCCAATGAAGCGAATAATCCTATTAATTTTTACGGCTGCTTGCCTAACAGGATGCTTAGGTAACAACACAGAACCCTATTATTCAGTAGGTTACCGTCCCATCTACCTTAGTCGAAGTGACATAGAAAAGGTAGTTTTTACCACTCCGCAGCCTCTCAAATCTCCTGGAAAAATTTACATCAAAGATGGCTTTCTTTTTGTTAATGAAGGCGGGAAAGGCGTTCATGTTTTCGATAATAAAGACCCCGTAAATCCCGTTAAAATAGCATTTTACGATATTCCTGGCAATGTAGATATTGCTATCAAAGGAGCAATATTATACGCTGACAACGGTCGGGACTTGTTGAGTATCGACGTGACGAATCCGAGAGAAGCAAAGATTTTGAATCGATTAAAGGATATTTTTCCAAACCAAGAATTTCCTCTTAATACAGGGGTAAGTTTTGAATGCGTTGATAATTCAAAAGGAATTGTGATTGGGTGGGAAAAAGTTACCTCAAACAGTACAAACAACAACCCTTCCAAATTCAATTGCTACCGATGAAAAAGATTCAACTAACTATAATTATATTGGGAGTGTTCTTCTTCCAAAATTGTCAACAAACTGCTGATGGCATTTCACCTTCGGGCAATGGTACTGGTGGTTCATTGGCTCGTTTTACATTGGGTGATGGAACGCTCTATACGGTGAGTAATTTCGATATGAATGTTTTTGACGTAAGTACTTCCCCTGCCGTGCCTAATAAATTGAAAACCATTACATTAGGCTTTGGAGCAGAAACCATTTTTCCTTACAAAAATATGCTTTTCATTGGCACAACTACGGGTATGAAAATTTTTGATAATCAAAATCCAACGAACCCAATTTTGTTATCAACCTTCACCCATATTTATAGTTGCGACCCCGTGGTGGTGCAAGGAAATTATGCCTATGTGACGCTTAGGAACGGAAATGCTTGTACGAGAGGGCAAAACTCCTTGGATATTGTGGATATAAAAGACCCTAAAAAACCTCTACTTATTAAAACTTTTCCAATGCAAAATCCGCATGGTTTGGCGGTTGATGGGAACAATCTTTTCATTTGTGAAGGGAATTTTGGGTTAAAATCTTTTGATATAACTGACCCATTGAAACCCATTGAACGTGAATTTATCAAGGACGTAATTTCCTATGATGTCATTCCAAACAATAAAAAACTTATCGTTACTGGCAAAAACGGTATTTATCAATATGATTACAGTGAACCTAAAACCTTAAAACTCATCAGTAAAATATCTATAGAATGAAACATTTTTCTGTAATTATATTCTTTTTTTTAAGCCAAATTTGTTGTTTAGGTCAGCAAAAAGATATCATCAATCAACAACATTTAGTCTTGAAATTTTCTCCACTTACTTATTTAGGAACTCATGCGGCTATTCAGTTTGGACTTGAAACCAATCTGACTCAAAAGATGTCGGTTGGTTTTGATTATGCTTACGGAAATTCCGATTTGGCATCTTATCAAAAAGGAGGTTCGTATTACGACGGTGAGGTTTCACGAAGATACCGTTTGGATTTAAGATGGTATGAAAACCAATTTGCTTCTTCCAATTTAGGAAGAAATAGTTTTTGGGGAGTGGAATTATTTAATCGTACAAATACCTACAACACGCCCATAGTCGTTGGAAAGGGGGCATTGCCAAATGGTAGTTACAATTATTACGAGCGAACATCATCAGAAGCAACCTATCAAGTCTGGGGAATTTATGGAAAGTATGGGAAAGTTTATGCGTTAAATGCCCATTTTTCTATCGAATATTACGCTGGCTTAGGCGTTGCAGAAAGGTCAAATGCCATTGCCTCTCCGAGAGTACTGGGAGAATTTGACCGTGTGATTTCTAACACAGGCAATAGCAGTTATTTCAATATTTGGAATTTTCATTCTTCTGATACTTTCAAAAGAGTTGGCGGAGATTTTTTGCTTTCGGCAAAAATAAATTATCGGATATTTTAAATTTGCGATTCAGAACCATTCTGAGTTGGAAAAAGTTACCTTTGTATGTACTTTTTCAATAACACAGAATGAAATTAAAAGTTGCTTGTCAGCTCAATTATGATTCCAAAGAAAATGCCCCACTAATTTTGATGCTTCGCCCCCAAAATGGCTCTGAGCAACAACTGATAGAAGAAAATTACTTACTCACCCCCAATATTTCTATTTCTGAATATCAAGATGTTTACGGAAATTTATGTCAAAGAATGGTTGCCCCTTTGGGTAAATTAGAGATAAAAACATTTTCAATCTTTGAAGTTGAAGAGAACCTTGAAACCAACTTTGAGGCTACATTTGTTTCAGTACAAAATCTGCCCAATGAAGTAATTATTTATACGCTTCCAAGTCGATATTGTGAGGCTGATAAATTATCAAATCTTGCTTTCCAAATTGTTCAAAATCTTCCTTTAGGATACCCACAAGTTGAAGCAATTCGTTCATGGGTAAAATCTCATATCACCTATGAGTATGGACGCAGTTCTTCTTCCACTTCGGCTTATGATGTGAGTATTAGTAAACACGGTGTTTGTCGTGATTTTACGCATCTTTGTTTAGCACTCTGTCGAGCCATAAATATTCCCGCACGCATGGTTGTTGGATATCTTTATGACCTAAAACCGATGGATTTGCACGCTTGGTTCGAGGCTTTTGTGGGTGACAAATGGTACACTTTTGATGCAACCCAAGATTTGCCAAAAGGGGGAAGAGTTGTCATTGCTCATGGTCGTGATGCAAATGATGTGGCTTTTGCCAGTCAATTTGGGGAAATGAATTTGATAAATATGTGGGTATCAGTGCAAAAGATTGACTAA
>JAYUIP010000991.1:0-3838 GCA_043765945.1 Arcicella sp. | reverse complement strand
GCGACCAATTGCACAAAGGCGATTATGTTTTCATTCAATTCGGACACAACGACCAGAAGGAATCGGACACTGCTCGTTATGCCCCCGCTCAAACGGATTATCGCAAAAACTTGATTCGTTATATTGAAGAAATTCAGGCAAAAGGAGCAACACCAGTTTTGCTTACGCCCGTGATGCGTAGAAAATTTGATGAGATTGGGACGTTCATTGACCAACACGGTGATTACCCAAAAGTGGTGCGTGAAGTGGCTCAACAATTTCATTTATACTTGATTGATGCCCACAAAGAGAGCCAAAAAATTATTGAGCAACACAGCATGGATGGTTCTAAAAAAATATTCATGATTTTTGGTGGAGGGATTTACAAGAAATTCCCAAGAGGAAGTGATGATAATACACATTTCACGCCCTACGGAGCAAGATTGATGGCAAATATGATGGCGGACGAAATGGTGAAACAAGGAAATCCATTGAGAAATTACTTGAAAAAGACAGAATTTAATGATAAATATGAATACGAATTACCGATAACTTATCGTCCAGCTTTCAGAAAAGACACTTTCGATGTTGTTCGCTACGGAGCAAAAGCTGATGGAATTACGGTCAATACCAAAGCCATCAATCAAGCCATTGAATTGTGCCATGCGGCAGGTGGCGGAACCGTTTTGATTCCAAAAGGAATGTGGATAACGGGTCCGATCGTGATGAAATCCAATGTGAACTTGCACCTTGAAAAAGGCTCTTTATTGCAATTAAGTAGAAATTATGATGATTTCCCAATCGTTCTCACCACTTGGGAAGGGCAAGAGTCCTATCGTTGTCAAGCCCCAATTGGTGGCTTTGATTTAGAAAATATTGCCATCACAGGAGGAGGAATTATTGACGGTGGCGGTGATGCGTGGCGAGCTATCAAAAAAGAAAAAATGACGGCAGGGCAGTGGTCAAAATTGATAAAAACGGGCGTACTAAACGATAAAAAAGATACTTGGTTTCCTTCCGAAAAATCATTGAAAGGAAATCAAGATCCAGAGGCAGGAAGGCTGAAAAAAGATTCCATAGGGGTATATCGCATACGCCCATCAATAGAAGAATTGAATTCCTACAAGGATTTTCTTCGCCCAAATATGCTCAGTTTAACTCGTTGCAAAAACATCATTCTCGAAGGATTTACCCTCCAAAACTCCCCTGCATGAACAATGCACCCACTTTTATGCGACCACATTTCCATTAAAAACGTAACCGTAAAAAACCATTGGTACGCCCAAAACAGCGATGCTTTGGATTTAGAATCTTGTAGGAATGGACTGGTAGAAGGTTGTAATTTTGACACGGGCGATGATGGCATTACGATAAAATCGGGGAGAGATGAACAAGGGCGTAAAAGAGGTGTACCGACTGAAAATTTTATCATCAAAAACAACATCGTATACCATGCCCACGGCGGTTTTGTGATTGGTTCAGAGATGTCGGGCGGTGTAAGAAATATGTTCATTTCAGATTGTACTTTTGTGGGTTCAGATGTGGGTTTACGCTTCAAAACTGCCCGTGGTCGTGGGGGCGTTGTGGAAAATATCTACGTCAATAATATCAATATGACCGAAATCCCAGGCGAGGCAATTTTATTTGATATGTATTACGCTACCAAAGACCCCGTTTCAGCATCGGGCGAAAGTGCAGAATTACCCATTATCAAAGCCGAACCACTAAACGAAGGCACACCACAATTCAAGGATTTTTACATCAAAAATATTGTTTGTAAAGGAGCAGAAACCAGCATTTTGATAAGAGGTCTACCCGAAATGTCAATCAAAAATATCAACATAGAAAATGCCCTGATTGAATGTAATAAAGGTTTGTTGTGCGTAGAAACTGAAAATATTAGCCTTAAAAACATTACGCTTTTAACCAAAGATAAAACTTTTGGACAAATTCAAAACAGCCAAAATGTAACACTCAACAATATAAAATTTGGCAATAATATTGATACCTTTTTGAAAATACAAGGCACACGCTCAAAAGCCATTCGCTTGATTAATACGGATATTTCAGGGGTGAAAAATAGGTTGATTTTTGGAGAGAAAGTCGGAGTCGGGGTTGTTTTAAGAAAGTAGAAATTTTAAACATGATGAGTTTTGAGAACTCATCGTATTTTTTTCCTACAATATAAAAACAAAAAACGCTCGAAGCATAGCATCGAACGTTTTGGTATCACCTAACCACTAAATATAATCTTGTCAAATGATAATTAATATTTTCATTTGTGTTTAAAATTTTGCTTTAAATCTTGCCGATTCTAACTGAGCTTGTTTGCCCTCCGAATTGTTAGCAATAATAATTAACTCTCCCTCAATTTCACTATCCGTTAATTTGATAATATTCACCCGACCAACACCATTTTTCAAACCTTCATCGTTTGCTAAGGTTGTCTGATAAAAATTATTTTGTTCACGGAACATATTAACGTCTTTTATCAAATTTCCAACGTTTTGAAGATCGCCTTCGCCTGGAATAAAGAACGTTCCTTTGTCTGTGACATTGTATAACTTCACAAAAACAGATTCAGGCGTGTTATTATCAGTCACAACAATTGTTAAAACCGTAACGCCCCTTTCCGCACTTTTCCTTACTTGAACCTTATCTGAATACAATTTGTGGTTTGCACTGTCTCCAAAACTAATCTTTCCTGCAAAATATCCTCTCGAAACCTTATCAGTTGAATCTAAATTCTTTGAATAGGTTATAACCGTTATCACTGAAAGCAGTAAAGCACAAATTATGACAATTGGGTTATTTTTAAGCGTATTTTTCATAGGTTTTTTTAAATGCTGTAACATAAAACGATAGGACACATAATTTTAGAAAAGGTTTGATAAATCACAAAATATCTCGTTCAAAATTTTAAAATTTGTACTATTCCTATATTTTAGAAACAAAACTACAATTTTTAATGATTAAA
Organism: Arcicella sp.; assembly: GCA_043765945.1. Classification (GTDB taxonomy): domain Bacteria; phylum Bacteroidota; class Bacteroidia; order Cytophagales; family Spirosomataceae; genus Arcicella. Next base: position 882 of record JAYUIP010000991.1, on the reverse strand, counting down.
TCAAAGATTTCGGTTCTCTGTTACGAATTAAAATTATTAAACGGTCATTAAGTTGATTAATGTAGGATTAACTTGTTTGATGCTAATTTCAAGGTGTAATTTCAAGCCAAAATCTTGGTAAAGTAGCATTCTTTATCCCTTAGACGTACCAAATATTGAAAAGGTTGTATGACTTTGAAAAAAATGATGTTTGTTTTTAAGCGTTTTATTTAATTTTGCAATTTAATATTATGAAAAATAAATTTCTATGAATCTATCAATCAACGAAACAACTGACAAAAATGACATTTTTAGTCAAATTGCCTCTGAATTATCATCATTAGGTTTCAAAGTTGAAAAGCAAGACCAAACTCGACCATGGGGAGGTTTTTTTGTGTTGGATGAAAGTCAAGCACAAGCATTTGCAGGACTTTATTTCCCACAATTAGAAATGTCTGAAATTCAGATTACGAATAAATTGTCTCCTAAAATTTTAGTCGTTGCTCCTCATAAACGCTTGTCGTGGCAATATCATTTTCGCCGTGCTGAAATATGGAAAGTAATTGCCGGAACAACGGTTGGCGTTAAAATTAGTGATAATGACGAACAGTCTGATGAGGTAAAAACCTTAGAATCAGGCAGTTTCATTCAAATGAATAAAGGCGAACGCCACCGTTTGATTGGTTTGGATGGCTGGGGCGTTGTGGCAGAAATCTGGCAACACACCGACCCAGAAAATCCTTCGGATGAAGACGATATTGTGAGATTGCAAGACGACTTCGGACGATAGAATTATGGCACGCAGATGACGCAGATGCTTCGCAACGCAGATTTTCGCAGATTTTTTTATGACCTACAACAAATTATTACTTCAAGATTAAAATTTGAGCGTTACAAATTAAT
>JAYUIP010000990.1:0-3840 GCA_043765945.1 Arcicella sp. | reverse complement strand
TGAGCATTTACCGAAGAATTAGCTAAAATAAATCCTTTAGTTTTACGCCCATAACCTCTACTGAGCGTGGCAATGGCGTATTTATCCTTCAATAATCTAATCAAATATTCAACGTGGGGCGTTTTCCCTGTGCCACCTACTGTTATATTACCAACGTTGATAATGGGTTTATCAAAAGTAAATTCCTTCCAAAATCCTTTATCATACAGATAGTTACGAACGTCTGTAATTATTCCGTAAAGCATTGAAAAAGGGAGGAGAAGGATTTTCATAAAATAATGAATATTGAGCAATAAGTGATAAATTTGAGAAAGTGTTGTGTTAACACTAATTTTACTCATGGCTAATCGCTCATCACTGATAACTGTAAATTTACCGTTTAATAAAAAATATTAAATTACATTACAAAATTCTGAAAGAGTTATGACTTTTTAGTATATTCACAACCCTTTTAAGAAACTTTAACGCCAATATCCATTACAAATTTTTCTTCAGTAGCCCTAACACACATAAAGTCAGACAATTAATCAGTTATAACTTTGCTAATTTATCCACATTTTAGCATTAAAATTTGTTGCCATTACTGCACTAATCAGCAATATTTCATAAAATGAGTCTCAAAGCTGTTTTTACTAAACATACACTGGATTTTAAATTCGAGGCAGGAACGTCACGGGGCGTACTCACGCATAAAGATAGTTACTTTGTGAAGATTTTTGATCATGAAAATCCGTCGGTTTTTGGTTTGGGAGAATGTTCTCCGCTGAAAGGTTTAAGTATTGACGACCGCCCTGATTTTGATTTGCAATTATTAAGTATCTGCGAAAATTTCAACACGCTCGACTTAGAAGTTTATCCTTGGAATTTAAGTATTATCCTTGACCAAGTTTTGGATAAATCCTTTCCTTCAATAGTCTTTGGATTTGAAACTGCCATGCTTGATTTAATGAATGGTGGTAAAAGAGTAGTCTTTAATAATGCTTTTGCAAAAGCCGACCGAACCATAAACATCAACGGTTTGGTCTGGATGGGCAATCGTGATTTTATGTTGAAACAAATTGATGAGAAATTAGAGGCAGGTTACAATACCATAAAAATGAAAGTTGGAGCCATTGATTTCAAGAAAGAATGTGAGATTTTAGCTTATATCCGTGAACGATATGATGAAAGTAAAATCACCCTCAGAGTGGATGCAAACGGTGCTTTTTCGATTCATGAAGTATTTTCAAAACTCCAAAAATTAGCTGAATTTAAACTCCATTCCATTGAACAACCTATCAAACAAGGCAATCAAGATTTAATGGCTGAGCTTTGTCAAAATACGCCCGTACCAATTGCTCTGGATGAAGAATTGATTGGAGTTAGAGAATATACTGATAAATACAAATTATTAAAGAAGATAATGCCTCAATTCATCATCTTGAAACCAACACTTTTGGGCGGTTTTCAACAATGTAGAGAATGGATTGAAAATGCCAATCGCCTAAAAATTGGCTGGTGGATGACTTCTGCCTTAGAGTCGAATGTGGGCTTAAACGCCATAACTCAATTTACTGCCGAATTCAACAATAATATGCCCCAAGGACTTGGAACGGGGCAATTATTTCACAACAATATTCCTTCTCCTCTCGAAATTAGTCAAGGAAAAATCTTTCATAATGCTCAAAATCCTTGGGATTTGGGCGTTTTGGAGTTCTTGGTATAAATTTTAGATGTGAGCTTTGAACAATGAGCTTTGAGCTTTGGTGCATTTAAAAAAATATTGGAAACCATTTTAGTATATATTTTTTCAAAACTCATGGCTCATATCTCAAAGCTAAACAGAAATAAAAACTCCTTAAATCTTTGTCGTTAAGTCAGTAGTGTGCAAATTTGCAAAAACAAACCAACGAAAATCAAATTTCAATGAATATTCAAGCACTTGACAAAGACCTCCTTTCTTTATTTGAAAAAAGAGTAGCATTAAGCCAAATGGGCTATGACCATAATGATTATGATGATGTAGAAGAGGCACTACATGATTTAGAGGATGATTTCAACGAAAAATACGGAAGTTATTTGGAAGGAATTCTTTCTGACATTCACAAAGAATATTGCCCAGAATCGGATGTTTTATTACCAACGGCATACTTGGCTAAATCTTTCAAAGAAACCGCTGATGGTGGCATTGAAGTAGGTAAAGATGCAGGCGTTTTGGTAGAATTAGAAGCTGACCCAGATGCAACGGCAAAATTGATTTTATTACCAACTCCAACTCGTATTGTTTTGCAGGTTGGAAAGAAGAAAAACATCGTTTGGGAAGCGGAAGAGGTTAGTTTTTAAATATCATCATGAATGCACGAATTTTATTAACAAAACTGGTGCATTCATGACATTATAATTCTACACAAAAAAACTTCTGTTGAAATTATCAACAGAAGTCTGTAACATTAACCATTTTTATAGATGTGCTATTTTATTTATCTTTATTGAACACCATCACTTTGCCCTCTCAAAACCGCTTTGTCACCCAACACCTTTCCAATTTTCAAACCACCATCACAATCCATTTTGTAATGAATTCCCCCGTATAATCTTGACTTTGAAGCCTCATCTGCCTGTGCTTGAAATGTATTTGTTCCCTCTGGAAAAAGATAACTCAAAACCGTTGAAGCTGCTGCCGAGAACGTTGAATGTCCCGAAGTGTAAGCTGGAAAATTAGGTAATCCTGTTAAGGTTTTTATGCTATTATCCATTTGACTTGGACGTGGAACGTAATAGTAACTCTTCGTGTACCAACAACTTATGGAAGCATCCATCATGGCAGTATTCAAAAGTGCAAGATTTCGAGCCATTCTAACTTCCGATTGTTTTGCCGCCACAATATATTTTTCTGCAATTTGATTCCAATGTCCTGGTGGTGTGTGCGTTCCCGCTCCGTCTGCCCAATAATGTACGATGGCAATACGCTCACGAGTGGGATTTTCAGTGTAACTTTTCACCTCCGCCACTTGCGCTTTAAACTCCGCTGAAACCGTTGAAAGAGGAGGAACTGAGATACTTATATCTATCAAATTCTTTCTATCCATGTTCCAAGTCATTACGTTTCCATACATTGCCAACATGGGAGGACGAGGAGCATTTTCCATGGATTTCCATGCAATTTCGCCTCTTTCTTCGCAACGTTTTGTTAAGCTATCCCATTTAGCTTGTGAACCCAAAGCATTAGCCATTCCGTCGGTTCTGAAACGAGCAAAGACTTTCGCAAATACTGCTTTTCCTAATTTTTCACCCGCTTCAATATCCGAACGAGTTGAAACTCCCGCCCATAATTTAAACCATTTTTGTTCTTCTTTTTTCTTGTATAAAAACAAAGTATCGGCAGTCTGTGGGAATAATCTTTTCAAAAACTCATAACTAACCGCCGCCATCACTGCGTCTTCCGAAGGAAAAGAATTTAATTTTGGAGCCGCTAATATTGCAGGAACAATACTCGCATCAACAGTATTTGGTGATTTACGAGAATATTTTGCTTTCAAAGCCATTGCCATTACAAGTGCATCGTATTGAGCCACAGACACATACGAGTATGCACGAGCCGCATACGGTGGATTTGAGAAAGGAAATGCCGTGCCAGTTCCATTCAAATTATTGGGGTCAGCCGAACTGGGAACTGGATAAAAACCTTGTTCATTTTCAGCGGGTGGGAGATTATTCTTTGCCACTAATTCACGCATGATTTGATTCCATCGCAAAACACCGCCGCCACTCCAATAACGAATTGCCTCACGACGAACATCGTCAATCTTGCCAACTTCGGTTTTCACTTCCTCAATCTCTTGTTTGTATTTATCAGAAGTG
>JAYUIP010000989.1:0-10814 GCA_043765945.1 Arcicella sp. | reverse complement strand
TGTGGTGTTGCGGGTAATGGATTCACAATAACCGATATATTCTCCGTTGAATTCAACGATGCACAACCATTTGCTCCTATTGTCTTAACAAAATACGTTCCCCCTTTTTTAACTGTAATTGCTTTGGTATTTTCACTGTTTGGACTCCACTGATAACTTACAGCATCCACACTTGTTGAAGTCAAAACGATTGATTGTCCATCACAAAATTCTGTTGACCCAGAAGTTGCAATCGTTGGCTTTTCGGGTCTTGGTTTTGCTACTAATTTCACTTCCGTTGAGTAAGGCGAAGCACAAGCGTTTTTATCAATCACTCGTAGTTTATACGTTGCCTCACGAGAAGCAAAAATATCTTTTGTTCTGGGTAAATTAGCTATGGTAGGTGAACTCGTCCATTCATAAATTGGGTTATCTGCCTCAGTTGAACTTTGGAGTAATACACTCGTTCCCAAACAGAAATTCACATCTGTTGTCGCAATTAAAAATGGAGCTCTTGCTGGAGCATTTGCTCTAACGGTGAATCTTGGAATTTGAATAATATTTCCATTGGCACGAGTCACACGAGCAATATATCCACCCGTTGGTACGTTCACGCTTTTAGTTTTACCCACAACTACCCCATTATCCGTACTTACCCACTCATAACCCGCATATCCGTCAGGCAAACTTAATTTCAATTGACTTGTTGAAATACATTCTAAGGATATACTTGGAATTGAGTCGGCTAAAATAGGCTCAACCGTTTCAAAAAAGTTTTTATTGTCTTCCGTTAGGGCTTTAACCCAAGCCGTTGCTGCATCATCTAAACCTTTACCAGTAAAGTGAACACATTGATCTCTTTCTCTTAAAACAGTAGTTTGAATATTGTCTGTAAAAGGTCCTGGATAAACAGGAGCCAATGTTTTATCCGAAATAGCTTTATTTTGTGCCGATACAATAATTGGAGAAGGTGCTGGCGGAGGGGGTAACGGACTACTAATTACTTTACAATCCAAATCACCAGAATAAGATGTTCTTGACACTACCCAAGCCAATTTGTTATTTCCTAAATCCTGCCTGGTTTTTTTGATAAGCCGTTGCAAATTATCTAAATAACTGGCTTCTGAGACTGGCAATGGTTTATTATTGCGCAATGCTGAAAGATTAAGAAGATTTTGCGTTTCCCCTTCCATCCACAAAACCGCACGTACCCCCAAATTTATACCGTAGTATCTCAAAACTGTGTTTAAATTTGAATAAGGTGTGCCTTTATCATAATATCTAATTGGATCCCTGGGATTATCAGATTGAAAATCACTTGGAACTCCAGCATCAGGATTTTCTGCACTTTCACGCCAAACCCTCACCGATGCACCAGCCCAACCTGTATTGAAAAACATAATTGGCACATTAAGTTTTGCCGATAAAGCATCACCAACTTTTCCCCAATAATAAGGTCCAAGACCAGTTGGTCCAATGGCAGAAGTTTTTTTCAATTGCGAAAACTCAATTATTGAAAATTGAGACAAATCTGCGTGTAAAAAAGGCAAGCCTTCATAATAAGTTCTTGGGCTAAGAAAATTAGCACAATTTACTCTATCATCCGTTGCAGCGGTTTCATTGGTTTCAAGTAAAGAACTTCCCCCTGCATTCGATTGCCCCGCAATCACAAAAACCTCCCCTACACCCACACGACTAATGGTTGAAACACTTCCAACAATCTTACCATTCAAAAGTCCACGAACTTCCATGCTATACCAACCACCTTTCACATTTATACTGCCTTTAAATAATCCTCCCAAAGGTGCCGATTTAATAACTGTCCAATCAATAAGCGTTCCCTGCCCTATTTTCACAGGCGTAAATTTCACTTGAATGGTATCCATCGGTTGTGAATAACTACCTGTTATCGTCACGAGTGCTTGACTATTCAAATCTCTTTGAAAAATTTGACGTATCACAGGTGATGAAATCGTTATTTGGCTAAACAATAGATTTGAAGTGCCTAACAATAAAACTAATAATAAAATTTTCTTCAACATATCCACAAGATTTTGAGGTGGGTTAAGTATTTACGGATTAAAGAGATAGACGGATTTATGAGATGAAGCGTTGCTTTTGTCTTTACAAAAACTAAGCCTAAACTTAGAAAAGTCCTACAAAAATACGAAAAGCACCTCAGAAAACTGAGATGCTTTTTGCATTTTTCCTGTAAATCTATCAAACGGTCAAGATTTTAGAATATTGTGTAAATAAGACCTTGATAATCAGCGGTATTCACTGATTTACACCTTATTTATACATTAAATATTTTACGCTGGTACAACAACAAATTTCACTTTGTGCTTCACTTCTTTGTGTAAATCAAGTGTTGCAGTGTATTCGCCAACGAATTTCACTTCTGAATCTAATGCAATTTTCTTTCTGTCAACATCAAAGCCTTTTTCTTTCAAAACCTCTGAGATTTGGATTGTTGTTACACGACCGAAGATTTTGCCACTCTCACCCACTTTTGCAGGAATGTCAAGCGTAATATCACCGATTGATTCAGCCAAAGCCGAAGCGTCCATTTTAACTTTTTCAGCCTTGTGAGCCACTTGCTTAATGTTTTCAGCAAGAATTTTTTTGTTTGACCCCGTCGCCATTGTAGCGAATCCTTGTGGAATCAAATAGTTGCGACCATATCCAGGTTTTACGGCAACTATATCATTTTTATAACCAAGACCTACGATGTCGGTCTTTAAGATGATTTCCATTTTTTTATATAATTTTAGGGTTAAAGAATTTGAAGAAATATTCAGAATTCTGTTACCCAATAACTATTAACTGATTTCTAATAACTACTTCAATCCGTCAGCCACATAAGGCATCAATGCCAAGTGTCTTGAACGTTTGATGGCAACCGCCACTTTACGTTGGTATTTCAACGAAGTACCCGTAAGGCGACGTGGAAGGATTTTTCCTTGCTCATTCACCAATTTCAATAAGAAATCTGGGTTTTTATAGTCAATATATTTAATGCCAGATTTTTTGAAACGGCAATATTTTTTGCGGATTACGCTTTTGTCAATTGGTTCGTTTACTAATGTCATGATTTCAAAAATTAAAATTGAATTTCTTTAATTACTCAGCCTTTGATTCGGCTACTGCGACTGGTTTCTTTCCTATTAAACCTTTCTGCTTACGCTCGTTATATGAAATAGCGTGCTTATCAAGAGCGGTTGTTAGGAAACGGATTACTTTTTCGTCACGTTTGTATTCAAGTTCCAATTTGGCAATTAACGTGCCTTCAGCTTTGAATTCGATGATGTAATAATAACCTGTGTGTTTGTTTTGAATAGGATACGCCAGCTTACGTATTCCCCATGCGTCTTCATTTACGATTTCGGCATTGTTGTCTGCTAAGACTTTTTTAAACTTTTCAACGGTATCCTTTGTCTGCTGTTCAGACAAAACGGGAGTTAAGATGAATACCGTTTCATAATTACGTAATTCCATTATGATATATTTGATTTTAAAAATTGGACTGCAAAGGTACGGTTTTCAATTTAAAAATCAAAATTGGGGAGAGAAAGATTTGAGTGTCAGAGGGTTAAAAGAAAATAATTTTCAACTACTAAAGTTTAATTTTCAATGTGCAGTTGTCAATGCTCAATGTTCAAGTGATTCGACCTCTTGAACATTAAGCATTGACAATTGCACATTGAAAACTTTTCCATTAATCACAACTATTTTGTCTTTAAAAACGTCCTTGAATAAAGTTTAATATTTTTAATTTTATCTATAATAATTATGAAAAAGCAGTTAATTTATATCACGATGTTAAGTTGTATGAGCTTTTTAGCTTGTAAAAAAGAAGTACAGCAACAAGTGGCAATGTCTGATTGTTTAAACAAAACAGTTGATGAACCCGTGGTTATGGCTGATGTGAAAGGCAAAATTTATGGAGAGTGGCAACTCAGAGAACTAATTGCAAACATTCCGAATCCCAAAGTGCCAGATTTGAAGGTTGTTTTTAAGGAAATTTCGGATAAACAAGTGGCAGATATTTATTCTGATGGTAAATTATCGACCACCATAGCTTATTCGTTAAAGCAGAAAGATGGAAATGGTTATCGGTCTGTGGAAATTATCTCGGATTCTACAAATTTTCAAAATGGCGATTATAATTTTCTAAAAGGTACCATCAGGATTTGTGAGAATCAAATGATGATTGACAACGGAATTGCCGTTGATGCTCCTGGATATATTTTTACAAAGATTAATAGTGCAAAATAAAAAATGAATTCTCACTATGAAATGTTCAAGTGAATGCTTGAATATTGAACATTTTTTTAGCGTCTTCGTGCCCTTGCGGTTTAAAACTTATGTCAAATTCGCTCTATTTGTTTCATCTTCGATTTTTAATGTATAAATTTCAAGATGAAAAAAGTCTTACCAGTAATCGTTACCTCCCAATTTTTCTGCACGTCTTTATGGTTTGCGGGCAACGCCATCTTGCCTGATTTAACGAAACATTTCCACCTCGAAAATTCAAATTTGGCTCATTTTATTAGTGCCGTTCAGTTTGGATTTATTACGGGTACTTTTACGTTTGCTCTTTCTGGAATTGTAGATAGATTTATGGCAACTCGCATCTTTTTTGTATGCTCAATTTTGGCGGCATTCTGTAATATCAGCATCGTAATTTTGAATACCGATGAAACCATTTTACTTGTTTCACGCTTTCTGACAGGGTTTTTCTTAGCGGGAATTTATCCAGTAGGTATGAAAATTGCCTCCGACCATTACCAAAAAGGCTTAGGAAAATCATTGGGATTATTGGTTGGTGCTTTAGTTTTAGGAACGGCTTTTCCGCATTTTTTGAAAGGATTTAATACCAACTATTCATGGAAATTTGTTTTGATTGCAACTTCAAGTCTTTCCGTTTTGGGGGGATTAATGATGTTGTTTTTTGTACCCAAAGGAGAGTTTTCAACGGTTGGTAAAAAGATTGATTTCAGAGCAATCACAAAGGATTTTCGAATACAAAATTTCAGAAAACCAGCTTTAGGATATTTTGGTCATATGTGGGAATTATACACGTTTTGGGCATTTTTACCCGCTCTAATTTTGACGTATAAAACCAAACATAATCTGTCTGAAATAAACGTTTCAAAATGGTCTTTCATTATAATTGCGTCAGGTTCAGTTGCTTGCATAATAAGTGGCTATCTTTCTCAATATTTTGGATCAAAAAAAGTAGCGATTTCTGCCTTATTTTTATCCTCTTGTTGTTGTTTAATTTCTCCGTTATTCATTACTTATGCAAACGTGTATGTACTATTTCCCTTCCTACTTTTTTGGGGAATGGTCGTCATTGCAGATTCGCCTTTATTCTCCACATTAGTAGCTCAAAATGCTCCTATTGAAAGCAAAGGCACTTTATTGACGATTACAAACTGCATCGGTTTTTCATTAACCATTGTCAGTATTCAATTATTTGGCAGACTTACTGAAATCATAAACAGTGAATATTTATTTGTATTTCTTTCGGTTGGTCCTATGCTTGGACTGATTGCGATGGTTGAAAAAAAGAAATAAAAATTTAACCAACCGATTACTCATTGGTGAATTTGGCTTTTGTGCTTCAAATACTTTATACTTACATTTGTTATGAAATTTTTACTAACTTCTTATGAAAAAAATCTACCTGCTTTTACTATGCTATTTGGCTCATTTCCAATCTTTTAGTCAATTTACCATTCATTTATTGCCTCATTATAGTTCTGGATTGACCGTTCCTTTAAGCTTTAATCTCATCAAAGGACAAAGTTTTGTTACGCCCGAATTGGTCTTAAAAAATCAAGGCACGCTCATTTCCTCCAATGGAACACAAACAGAAAACGATTTCAGGAATGATGGTTTTGGTTTGGACGTAATGCTTAAATTGACCAATGCTGATAATGGCAGTGCTTGGGCGGGAACGTTGGGTTTTTATCGTCAAAATCATATCCAAAGTTCTAAAATCCCGACTTTTAGTTACAAAGGGTATGAGTTACAGAGTTTAGTAAATATATACCGTCAAATAGGGATTCAAGCTGGTTTACGTAGAGAATTTGGGTTCAAAAATAATGGTTCAACGGGCTATTTTATTCAATTGAGTGCCATGTATAGTTTCTATGTTGAGTCTTTAACCCAAGGAAAATGGAATGGAGTTCAAGCAGGTAATCAAACTTTTGTGGAGAATGGCGTTGGTGCATCTTTCATATCCACAAATCCACAATCAAATTTATTGATGATAAGTCCAGAAATTGGGTTTGTTTTTAAAGGATTAATTGGGGCTGAATTAAGCCTTTCCTATCAACAGCCTTTGGGAAATCCATTATCAACGGAACGAGTTTCGTATTATCAAGGTGGTGTAATCACAGGAACAGAGGAGACAAATATTGCCCCAAAATCAGTTTGGTTGAATCTGAGAATTCCTATAAAAGTTTATACGCATCGTAAGAGAATACCCGTAGTTTACCAACAAGAACCGCCCGTACGCAGAACTGAACCTGTTCCACCTCCACAAAAACTTCAAAATATTTGCATTACGGCTCGGGATAAAACTACACAGAAACCCGTTGGCGGAGCAAAAATTATCTTCAGTGGAAAGACCTATTATACCGACCGAGACGGAAAAGCACAAATTTCAGATTTAAGAATCGGACAGAAAGGAGCATTCGATATTCAGGCACAAAATTATCGGGGAGGGTATATTGACTTTGAAACTATTGCTCAAAGCGGTTGCCAAACTGTGGACGTGAATCTTACGTTTGTAACTCCTCCACCATCCGTTATTGTGAATGGAAAGGTCTTGAAAAAAGGGGAAAGTATTGCCTTAAATGTCATTCAGTTTGAACAAAGCAAGAGCGATTTATTACCAGAAGGCAAAACCGAATTGAATAAAGTAGTGGATTTAATGAGAAAATATCCAAGCCTAACAATTGAATTTTCAGGACACACTTCTTCATTCAAAGAAGATACAAAAGAAGATAATGAAGCAAATGTTGAACTCTCGCAAGACCGTGCAGAAGCGTGTAAAACGTTCATTATCAATCAAGTACGTGGAAGTGAAAACAGAATTAAAGTGATTGGTTATGGTTCAAATAAACCATTAGTCCCCAATACAACAGAAGAAAACAGAAAGAAAAATCGAAGGGTGGAATTGAAGATTGAGAGTTTGTAGATTGATATAACCGCAAAGACGCTATGACGCAAGGGTTTTAATTATCCTTGCGTCATAGCGTCTTTGCAGTTACTGTATTACTTATTTTTCTCTATCGCAAACCCTGCACTTATTACATCCAACAAAGGATTTTGACGCATATATTGGCTGATTTTTATTTTATATTTTCCTTTCTGTGGAAACTTAAAGTCTTTGAAAGCTAAGACTTTATGGTCATAAATATCTCCTAATCCCTCTCCCGAAGGCTTCCCTGTTATTTGATCGAAAAGGATAATCTCATCTAAATGTTGATGAATAATTTTACCGTTGGGGGCAGTTAAATAATGCGTCAAATAAAGATTATGGTAAAGATAATTTCTATTGTTTCTCACATTATAAAAGACGTTGTAAGTCACATCCGTATCAGTCACATCGAAGGTAAAAGAAGGGCTGTTTTTTATAAACCATTTAGCATCTGGAATATCATAGTTATCCTTCAAAATCGTGTTATTATCGCACGATGAAAAGATGATCAAACTAATAAATAAAAGAGAAATTGAACGGGTCATTATTGCTTTTTTTGGGTAATTGTTTACTTTTTTACTTGAAAATTACAGAACGTCTTAATGTTTAATATACAATGTTCAAGTAAAATATTACTAAGCCTCTCCTCCCTTGTTCTCAAGAGGGGTATTATTCGGCTTTTGATTATCTTTATTCCCTCCACCTTTCTGATTCTGAGGACGTTGAGGTTTTGGCTGACCTTGTGAAATCTCTCCTTCACCTGCCTGATTTTGCGGGCGTGGCTGGTTCTGTGGCTTCGGTTGCCCTTGCCCATTTCCTTGCGAACGTGGCTGATTCTGCGGTTTCGATTGTCCTTGTGGACGCTGCTGATTCTGCGGTTTTGGCTGTTGTCCTTCTCCGTTATTTAGCTGTCCTTGTGGGTTCTGCGGCTTTGGCTGTTGTCCACCATTTCCTTGCGGACGTCGCTGATTTGGATTTGGCTTTTGCCCCTCACCATTTCCTTGGGGACGTTGTTGATTTGGATTTGGCTTTTGCCCTTCTCCATTTGCAGGTTGCCCTTGCGGACGTTGCTGATTTGGATTTGGTTTATTACCTTTTTGTCCTTGTGGAGAGCCTTCTCGTTGCGGTACTTCTCCCTGTTGAACGCCACCCGAAACTTTATTAACAGGCTGATTTACAGGCATATTACCAGCTTTCGGATTATTATCACCTTGCTTAAAATCCCTACGTTCTGGACGTTGTTGATTTGGATTTGGTTTAAATTCCTTGCGTTCTGGACGTACAAATTCTTTTCTTTCTTGCTTAAAATCTGGACGGTCGAACTTTGGTTTATCGAATTTCTTCTTAACTCCTCCACCATATTTTCTATCCATTTTGTCCAAATCGGCATTCAATGGACCCGAACCTTTTTCTAATTCTAATTCAATTTTTGCTGATTCAGCTCCGTCAATCGTTTGTGGTCTTTCGCCTTTTGCATTAAGTGCCAAAACTTCTTGAACTCTATCGACAGTAATAGGAATCCAGTTACTCTCTTCGCCTCTGTAACCAAACCACATTACCCGCTTGAAAATATCGGTTTTCTGTAAAAAAGCGTCTCCTTTAATGGTTTGAAGCGGTTTTTCAATGGTCGGAATATCTTTTAGAGCATCCATATAGGTCTCTAATTCATAATTCAAACAGCATTTCAAACGCCCACATTGCCCAGAAAGTTTAACGGGATTTAAGGAAAGATTTTGGTAACGAGCCGCCGAAGTAGTGACGTTTTTGAAGTCAGTAAGCCATGTTGAGCAACATAATTCACGTCCACAAACCCCAATTCCACCCACACGAGCTGCCTCTTGACGAAGTGAAATTTGCTTCATTTCAATTCTGACTTTAAATTCACCCGCAAGCGTTTTGATTAATTCACGAAAATCTACACGGTCGTCGGAAGAGTAATAGAAAATGGCTTTTGTATTATCAGACTGATATTCAACGTCCGAGAGTTTCATATTCAGTTTCAATTCCTTAACAATTTCACGAGAACGGTACATCGTCGGATAGTCACGGGCAACGGCTTGCTCATGTTTTTCAAGGTCTTTATCGTTCGCTTTTCGATAAATCGTCTTGATTTCGTCATTGTCTTTGATGCCTTTTTTAAGCAATTGCAAACGCACTAATTCGCCTTGCAAAGACACAAATCCCAAGTGATGCCCACTCGGAACATCCACAATTACGGGGTCGCCAGCGTATAATTCAACTTGGTTGACGTTTCTGAAATACTCCTTACGTCCACCTTTAAACTTCACTTCAACAACATTATATTTACTAAAAGTTGGCACGTCCATGTTCGACAACCAGTCAAACACGTTCATTTTATTGCATCCACCCGTGCCGCAAGCACCATTATTTTCGCAACCACCAACTTTCTTTCCGTCTTCTTTATTTTTAGTTCCGCAGCTTCCCGAAGAACACGATTTACATCCCATAATTTTATTTATTTTTAAGGTAAGGATACTTTTAGCAAATCAATTTTGAATAATACTCCTTAAAACCTTTTACGATGTCCTCCATTTTTCCTTCGGAGAAATCATTTTTATAAAATCTTCTAAAACTTCAATTTTTAAGTCTTCTACTGAAATTTGATGATTTTCTTTTTTAATATCGTTTTCAATATTCTTTCTGTAATTATCTGTTAATTGCATTGCTATTTCAAACCGTTCCTTCGCAGTCTTCTGCATCATGATTTCTTTTTGTGATTGCATAAGGTAGTATGGTTATCAAGCATCTTTTAAAATTATACTAATAAACCTGTTTGAACTTTCCCTTACGACTGGAATAAAGTCTTTTAGAATCTGTACTTCCGAAATTTATTCACCGTAGCTCTGCTATGCTTCATAAATTTCAAAATTACAGCTTCAAAAATACAATCATTTACAGCCAGAAACGGAAAGTTTAAACAGGTTCAATATCTGAGTACATCCAAACCAATATCTTTCCGATAATATTTTCCTTCAAACAATACGTCCTGAGCGGCTTTTTGTGATTTTTGAATGGCTCTTTCCAATGTGTTCGACATCCCCGTTAATGCCATCACTCGCCCACCATTAGTAACGATTAATTTACCTTCTAATTTTGTTCCTGCGTGGAAAATATCAGCATCTTTTACGGTATCATACCCCACAATAACATCGCCTTTCTTATAATCGCCAGGATAACCACCCGCCACAACAACAGTGGTAACAGCGTGTTGTTTACTCACAATACATTCTGCTTCGTGCAATTCTCCTTTGGCAGTCGCAATCATTAACGACATGAAATCAGATTCTATTCTTGGCAAAACGACTTCCGTTTCGGGGTCGCCCATTCTGGCATTGTATTCAATCACTTGCGGTTCGCCTTCGTGGTTCATTAAACCAATAAAAATGAAACCATTATACTCAATTCCTTCTTTCTTTAAGCCTTCAATGGTTGGAATAACTATTTCATTTTCAACCACTTTCATAAATTTTTCAGTGGCAAACGGCACGGGAGAAACCGCTCCCATTCCGCCCGTATTCAAACCCGTATCACCTTCACCAATGCGTTTGTAATCTTTGGCTTCGGGCAGAATTTTATAGGATTTTCCATCGGTTAAAAC